>NZ_RZTB01000420.1:0-400 GCF_003997735.1 Mesorhizobium sp. M7A.F.Ca.MR.148.00.0.0
TCCCGTTGTTTCGAAGGCCGCGTCGTTGCGAGCCGGACGTATGTCGCGCGGCAGCATCCGATTTCGACAGGCCGCTCGAAAAAACTTTCGGCTCCGATGGCTTTTAGCGCAAGCCGCCATCTCTTTCCGGATCCGTCACCCTGATCCCTCAACCGTTCGTCTAACGAGCACAATTGCGGGTTGGCATTTGCGGCCCGCTGTCTAAACTCGCCCCGGTTCGCATCCAGGGAGGCGGTGCGGTCGTCGATATTCCAGGGAGGAGATCAGATGTTGCATTTCAGAACGAAATTCGTTGCGGCCGGCGCGGTGGCGCTTTCACTTGGCCTGGGCGCTGTCTCAGCCAAGGCCCAGGAATTCATCAACGTGCTGACCGGCGGCACATCCGGCGTCTATTATCCGC
>NZ_RZTB01000421.1:0-399 GCF_003997735.1 Mesorhizobium sp. M7A.F.Ca.MR.148.00.0.0
GCCCTACCACGGCATCGACAGGACCGTCAGCGCACAGATGCTGGCGTAGTCGCGATGCCTACCGATGCGACAGGTGGCAGCGAGGTTCTTTCCAGGCACAATTTTCGGGGCACATGGTCCGCTTCGGCACAGTGAGCTTGTGCCGCAACAGGACGGCGTCGATGGCGTCGCGATGCCTTGGGCCAGATCATGGTAAGCGGCTCGTAAACGCGAGCGCCACGGCGCGTTCCCGTTTACCAACCGTTCACCTTTGTGGGTTCCAAAACTCAACAAAAACAACGAGTTGCTGTTGGAAGGCGAGCTCTCCGCCAGGCCAAGGCGTCATCCGGCGGGAATCCTGCATCGCCCTTTCCGCGGCGACGAGGCCGAGGCGAGTGGAGGCTGTAGGATGCGGAATTA
>NZ_RZTB01000422.1:0-398 GCF_003997735.1 Mesorhizobium sp. M7A.F.Ca.MR.148.00.0.0
CCTCTTGGTCTGTTCGTCGAGATAGGCGAAGTTGTAGGTGGCGATGTCGGTCATGATGCGACCTCAAATCCCTTGGCGTAGCGCGCCAGCCGCTCATTGAGCGTGCCGGTGTGCAGTTCGAACATGTGGTTGTCGTCGTCGTAGAAATAGATCGAGCGGCCCTCGCCCTCGACGCGCGGGCGCGGCGGGCGCATGTCGAGGCCGAGCTTGCCGATGCACTCGGCATAGTGGTCGAAATCGGCGTCATCGATCTTGAAGGCGATGTGGTTGTAGCTGCGCTCCGGCAAGGGCTCGCCCTCCATGATGGCGACCCAGATGTCGCCGATCAGGAAGAATTTTTCGCGCGACACCGAGAACTGCTCGGCATCGCTGGCATAGATTCCGCGTGCGTCGAATAC
>NZ_RZTB01000423.1:0-398 GCF_003997735.1 Mesorhizobium sp. M7A.F.Ca.MR.148.00.0.0
TTATGGCTCCGCAATCGAGCCGGCTTCGAAGGAGAGCACCGTCCGCCTGGCGCCTACGCCGCCACGCTGGCTCAGGCAGTCGTGGGGGATCAGCAATTCGCGGCAAAATCTCTTCCGGCTTGGCGGGCTGCCGTCATGGGTTCAAGGGCCGCAATTTCCGTTGGTTCCCGGAACAGATCGGGAAATGAAATTTCTTCTGCAATTCGATTCACTGGCAGGCTTCTTTTGGGGCAGCGGCGGCATGCTTTATGTCTTCTGGGACGAAGAATCCCGGATCACATGCCACGTGCCGCAATACACGTGACGAAAGCAGCTACTCCGCCGCGAGCCTGTCGGCCGTACCGTAGGTCGCCTCATAAAGCGCACGCTGGCGGCTGAGCGCGACCATGGTGTTGCGC
>NZ_RZTB01000424.1:0-397 GCF_003997735.1 Mesorhizobium sp. M7A.F.Ca.MR.148.00.0.0
TGTGCCACTGAATACTGCATTGAGTATGCCGTCCACGCGATCGAGGCTCGAATGCAGTCGCGCGTCTATCAAGTACGGTAGCGGGGATTCAAGAAAATGGGTTATCTATTTTATTTATCAGAAGGTCTCTGCCGCCGCCGACTTCCTCTCCAGCTGCACCATTGCCCGTTAGGCGCTGGGGCGATAGCCAAATTACTTCTGCAGCTTTTCTCAGCGGATCGCTCTCCTTAGCTGATTTTCATACCCATTCTAGCACATCTCGGGCCTGGAACGGATGCCTTCCACTGCTACATTCGGTCGTTTCAATGATAATAGAATTGATCGGCACACGGCGCGCTGTCGATCGCTGCTTGAGAGCAACAGGTTATGAAGTCGAAACCCGATCCCGTGCAACTCG
>NZ_RZTB01000425.1:0-396 GCF_003997735.1 Mesorhizobium sp. M7A.F.Ca.MR.148.00.0.0
ACAGAGGGGGGCGCTGTCCCGCCGGCATTTCGAACAATTTGAACCTACTTCCCCGGCCGTCCCGTCTTCCCCGGCCGGCGTTTGTCGCGGCGTGCGTCGCCTGGATCCTCGTATGAGCCGATGCCGGCGCGCTGGCGAACGATTGGCTTAGCGGAATCGTCGCGTTCCTTCGCGCGCCCCTCTGCCCTGCCGGGCATCTCCCCCACTTGGGGGGAGATTGGCTGCGGCTTGGCTGGCACTTTTCCTTCGACTGGCTTTTCCGTCCGCCGTACAGTCATTTCATCGAGCGAGTTCTTCTTGAACAGTGGCTTGGTGGCGTCGCCGGGAATGCCGAAGTCGGAACCGTGCGCCTCTTCGGCCGACTGTTTCTTGAACAGCGAGCGTGACACCGCGCCG
>NZ_RZTB01000426.1:0-394 GCF_003997735.1 Mesorhizobium sp. M7A.F.Ca.MR.148.00.0.0
TGTGCCACTGAATACTGCATTGAGTATGCCGTCCACGCGATCGAGGCTCGAATGCTGTCGCACGTCTATCAAGTACGGCAGCGGAGATTCAAGAAAATGGGGTATCTATTTATTAGGAGGTCTTCGCCGCCGCCGACTATTCTCTCCAGCGGCATCATTGCCCCGTTAGGCGTCGGGGCGATAGCCAAAGTACTTCTGCAGCTTTTCTCAGCGGATCGCTCTCCCTCAGCTGATTGTCGTACCCCATTCTGGCACATCTCGGACCGAGAACGGATGCGTTCCACTACTACATTCGGTCATTCAAGATGGATAGAATTGATCGGCGCACAAGGCGCTGTCATCGCTGCTTGAGAGCAACAGGTTATGAAGTCGAAACCCGACCCCGTGCAACTCG
>NZ_RZTB01000427.1:0-393 GCF_003997735.1 Mesorhizobium sp. M7A.F.Ca.MR.148.00.0.0
AATTGACCGCGCCGAAGCCATATTCGGTCACATCAAGATCCTTGCCTGCCGACAGCAGCGCGCGGCGCAGGCCCGCGTGCTCATTGGCCTGGCAATGGATCTCGTAGCCGAGCTCGCCGATGACCGACAGCCGACCGACCTTGGCCCGCACCAGGCCGACATCTAATGTCTTGCAGGCCAGGAAGCCGAAAGCCTCGTGCGAGACATCCTGGTGTGTCAGCCGATCGAGCAGCATTCGCGCATTGGGACCGGCGAGCGAGAAACCGACGACGGCGTCCGAGATATCGCGGACGGTGACGCCGTCGCTGAGATGCTGTTCGAACCAGCGCATGTGCCACTGGCGCAAATAATAGGACCCCATGATCCACCAGGAGCCATCGCCCCAGTTGAAGA
>NZ_RZTB01000428.1:0-389 GCF_003997735.1 Mesorhizobium sp. M7A.F.Ca.MR.148.00.0.0
CACCTCAGGCCGCGCACTTCTGGAAGCAGGCGCTATCGCTGCCATGAAGCGCGATTTGATGCCGCTTTGCTGCATTGTCACGCCCAACCTTCCTGAACTGGCGCTCCTTACTGGTTCCGAACCGGCTTCGGATGAGGACGGTGCGCTCCAACAAGGACAAAGACTGCAGGCCGTCGGCCCTCAGGCCCTGCTGATCAAGGGTGGGCACGCGTCGGGTCCCCGATCGGCCGATATTCTGTTACGCTCCGATCATGAACCCATCCACTTCGACACGCCGCGCCTTGCTATATCGATGCGCGGAACAGGTTGCATGCTGGCCAGCGCGATTGCGGCGCATCTGGCGAAGGCGAAGTCGCTCGAAGATAGCGTGCGCGAAGGCAAGCTGTTTG
>NZ_RZTB01000429.1:0-389 GCF_003997735.1 Mesorhizobium sp. M7A.F.Ca.MR.148.00.0.0
GGGGAGATCAGCCTCCGCCGCCGATTTCGCTAATCATCGGCCAAAGGGTGTTTGATGGGACACGATCTCGTTCCGCAACGACACCGCCGGAATGCAAAATCCATGCGTCACGTCATGACCGATGCGGAGTTGAAGCTCTGGAACGAGTTGCGCGCTCACCGATTGATGGGGATGAGCTTTCGGCGGCAGGTGCCGATCGGTCCCTACATTGTAGACTTTGCTTGCTCGGCCTACCACCTCATCGTCGAGGTAGACGGCAGCCAGCATGCGGATACCGAAAATCTGCAACGGGATGAAGCTCGAAGCGCCTATCTGAAGGCGAGCGGCTGGACCATCCTGCGCTTCTGGAACGACGACGTCATTCGCGATATCGACAATGTCTGCCAGCA
>NZ_RZTB01000042.1:0-4957 GCF_003997735.1 Mesorhizobium sp. M7A.F.Ca.MR.148.00.0.0
TAATCGGATAGGTCTCATGGTGACGTTTAGCTATGGCGTGGTGCTGACGCCTGGCCAGTGGAACCTGCTTTTCAACCAGAAGCAGAACGCGCTCGGCTACACCCCAGTCAACCGGGCCGGCGACTCGATGCAAGGTCCGCTTAACACCTTTGCCTCGACGTCCAATGGTGCCGGCTTTTCCATTCCTCCTGGGCAGACTCCGGCATCGCCCGTCGATGGGATGTTCTGGTCGACGATCTACGGTCTGTTTTTCCAGATGGGCGGCCAAACCATCGGGCCAATCTCCAACGGCAATGTCGTTGGGCCGGCCAGCGCCGTGTTGGGCAACATCGCCGTGTTTTCCAACACGAACGGCACAGGCGTCCAGGACAGCGGAATCTCGCTGCAATCGCACGCGGCCAACCTCGTGCTCGCCACGCCAGGTGCGGGAGCCGGCGCGCCCGCGTTCCGGGTGTTGGTCGGAGCTGATCTTCCCACGCCTCAGACCGTGGCCTTGGGCGGCGTGTTTTCGGCCGCCGCGCCTGCCCACAATTTCGCCACGGGCATCAACTTGGGCGGCTACCCGACGTTCGCGCAGCCGGCGATCGGCGACATCTCCGGTCTGGCCGCCAACATGGCGGCTTTCTTGGCTGGAGGCACCAGCGCGCAACTCGCAGCCAGCATGGTCGACGAGACCGGAAGCGGACCGCTCGTCTTCGCGACAAACCCGACCGTTACTCTGGCTGCCGCCTCGACCGCCTTCACGCAGACGCCTGGCGACAACTCGACCAGGCTGGCGACCACTGCCTATGTCCAAGCCGCGATCTACGCCACCACGACGCTGCCGGCTTGCAGACTAGCCACGACCGCCGCGCTTGCGACTGTCACCTATGCGAACGGCGCATCCGGCGTCGGTGCCACGCTTACGGCTTCTGCGAACGGCGCTTTGACGGTGGATGGCGTGGCCGCGAACCTCAACGATGTCATCCTGGTCAAGAACCAGGCGTCGACATTCCAGAATGGTATCTACGCGGTTACGGCGACCGGCAGCGCCGGCGCGCCCTTTGTCCTGACGCGTGCGAGCTATTACAATCTCACCGCCGATATCGACCTTGGCGACCAGACCTTCGTGACGGGTGGAGCAACGTTCGGCACTTCGACCTTTGTGCAAAACGCCACCGAGCACCCGGTCATCGGCACCGATCCCATCACCTTTGCCCAGACTGCGGGGATCGGTTCGTACACAGCCGGCAATGGCCTTGCCCTCGTTGGCACGCAGTTCGCGATCGACCCGACAATCACCGTCGACAAGACGACGGCTCAGACGCTTTCCAACAAGACGCTGGCCAGCCCGGTAATGACCGGGACCCCAACCGCGCCGACCCAGGCTGCCGGCGACAACGACACGTCGGTCGCCACCACGGCCTTCGTTACGGCGGCGGTAGCCGCTGCGGCTCCGAACTACGGCTCGGGCAACGCGGCCTTGGCTTATGGGGCAGTCGGAACTTATGCGTTTGGGTACACTCTCAACACCGCCGTCATGGCAGGCACCGTGTACGCCGGGTCGACGATCCAGCCTGCGGGTGTCCTCGATAACAGCGGCGCCACCTCCGATCCGGGTGACGACACCCCGTATGGAAGCGGCGCCTCCGTCCTCATAAAGGGCGGCGCCGTTCTGGCCGGCTCTTGGCGAGCGATGGGCCAGGTCAATTACGGCGGCAGTCTCCACCGCCGCACGACGCTCTTTTTGAGGATATCGTGATGCTCCAATTCCGTAACCCCGCATACAATGTTTCCGGCACGATCGACATGGAGATTGAGACGCCGGACTTCGGCTGGATACCGTTTACAGCATCGCCGAACGACGCCACCGACTACGGGCCGGCGCTCTATGCGGCAGCAGTCGCGGCAGGGAATGTTGCTCCGTATGTCGCGCCCGTCGTTGTGCCGGTCGTTCCGGACAGCGTGTCGGCCAGGCAGTTCCATGTGCAGCTTGGCATCGCTGGGCTGCGCGACCAAGTGAGTGGTTGGATCGCTGCACAGTCCGTCGAGGTCCAAGATTCCTTCGAATACAGCGGAAGCTTCCTGCGCAGTGAGCCGATGATGGCATCCGGGTTCACAGAGCTTGGCTACACGTCCGCTCAGATCGACGCCTTCTTCACGGCAGCCGCTTTGCTCTGACCGTTAGAGCACCCCGCCGGCGTGGGTCCTGCAATCCCTGATCCTCATATCAAAACCTGCCCTCCCGGGCGGAAAGGACTGACCATGCTCGTCTATCCGAGCGCGGCCGACCTCGCGCCGATTTTCCCGCATGCCAACCCGGAAAACCTCGGCCCGTTCCTGGCGGCCTGCCCAACAGCCGGAGACGTCCTCGGCAGCGTGCTTCGGCTCGGCCAGTTCATCGGCCAGTGCGGTGTCGAGAGCAACTATTTCCGGACCTATGAGGAATATGCCAGCGGGGCTGCCTATGAAGGCCGCGAGGATCTCGGCAACACGCAGCCCGGCGATGGCAAGCGGTTCAAGGGGCGCGGTCCGATCCAGCTCACCGGCCGGGCCGACTATCGCGAGGCGACGCCGTTCGTCCGCACTCTCCTTGGCCGCCCTGACATCGATCTCGAGGCGACGCCTGATCTGGTCGCCACGGACCGTGCCGTCGGCTTCGCGACGTCGCTTTGGTATTGGCAGAAGAACAACCTCAACGTCTATGCGGACCGCAACGACACGGCCGCAGTCAGCCGCGGCGTCAATCGCGGCAATCCGAAATCGAGCAAACCGGCTAACGCCGAGGCCGATCGCATCGCCCTGACGCACCGCGTCATCGCTGCCCTTGAAGCCTTGCAGACTGCGGAGCCGGTGCAGACGGCACAACCCGCTCGGGCTCCTGCAGCTCCTCAACCGGTGGCAGCACCCGTGCTGTTCCCGGACAAGCCCAGCGTCACGGTCGTCGTCCAGCACGGCGACACAGTCACGGAGCGGACCGTGCTCGTGCCTGCCGCGCCCGCGCCATCGACCCTGCCGGCGCCTACCGTTCCCGCGCCGACGCCGAGCAGTAGCAAACCTACCGTCGCGGTCGGCCTTCTCGCCGTCATCGGTACCGCCATCGCGATGCGCTGGCATGAACTGGCCGCCTGGATTCACTCGTTCTTCTGAAAGGACTTCGCCATGCTGGAAAAGATCAAAAGCTTTTTCCTCAACTCCGAGACCATCCTGGTCGCTCGCGTGCAGATGTTCGGCGGCCTCGTCGTCGGGGCGTTCTGCGCTCTCGATCCGAGCGTCTTTCAGGCCTATGTGCCGACGCAGTATGTGCCGATCTATCTGCTGGCGTCCGGTGTCCTTACCGAGTACGCCCGCCGCCGCCGCGATCCCGACTGCAAGGGGTCGTGAGATGAGCGAGGTCAAGACAGAGCCGGTCGCGGCGACGTTCGCCGAGAGCGAGGCGGCTTTCTTCGATGAGAACATGAGGACGCGTGTGCCTGGCGCGCTCCTGGTGATATCGCAGGACGAGCGACCGACCGACGACGGCTCCGAATACTGGTACTATTCCTGTCCTTGCGGCTGTGGCGCGGCCGGCGCAGTCCGCGTCAAGGCGGGCGAGAAGCCGGCGCAGTCGCCGTCGTGGCATTGGAATGGATCAAAGGAAACGCCGACGCTCATGCCGTCCGTGCACCACATCGGGCATTGGCACGGCTGGTTGACCGACGGCGTCTGGAGATCGTGCTGATGACCGCGATCCTCACCTTTCTCCTCACCAATCCGACCATCCTCGCCGTTGTCGCCGGGATCATCGGCGCGGCCGGCGCCTGGTTTCATGGCCGCGCCACCGGCGTTGCCACTGAGCGCAACAAGCAGGCGGCGAACGATGCCGCCGCGACTGTTGAAGGTCAGAAGATCGATGATGCCGTGGCTGGCAGCGCGCCGGCCGACAACCGGAAGGAATTGGGCGAATGGTCAAAATCCTGACACTGGCGGCGGTGCTCGCGCTCGCGGCCGGCTGCACCACAATGGGCGGCAGCTTCTGCGAGGTCGAACACCCGATCCGGCCGACGAAAGCCGACGTCGCCAAGCTCTCGGATGCATTGGTGGCCGAGATCCTGGCCCACAACCGTAAGGGCGAACAGCTCTGCGGATGGCGACCGTGAGTGTCGTCGCTCTCATCTACGCCAAAGCCACCACCATCAAGGCGCTTGTGAAATGACGTCGAAACTCGACGAGATATCCGAGGCGATCGGCAGCCTGCGTGCCGAAGTAGCCGGCATCCGCCGCGATTTTCAGGCGTCGGAACAGAGGTCAGTCGAAAGCAGTCGCCGGGCTGATCTGCATCGCGCAGCCGTCCACAAGCGCGTCGATGACCTGGTCGGTGAGGTGGGCGAGCTAAGGACCAACGTCGAGACGATGAAGACCGACGTCGCTGACAGCAAGACAATCACCGATGAGGTGAAGGAATGGAAGCAGCGTGGAGTCGGTGCCTTATTCGTCGCCGGCATAGCCGGCACCGCGATTGGCGGCGCGGCCGTCGGTTTCGTCGTCTACTGGTGGGACGCCATCATGAAGGTGCTGCGCGCCGCCTGAAGTTTCCAACATTTGTGCCAGTAAGCGTTCCCCCCTGAGTAACCCCCATCGCCGGAGCGAACCGAAATGAGCTCCAACCGAGAATTGAAGCAAATGCTCGCTCACTCCCACGAGCTTTTGCATCTTTTCCTTGAAAGGACCCTTGAAATGACTACTGCCTTGGACCGTCTGAACGCCTCTGTTGCGGCGCAGACCGCCGCCGTCGCTGCAAACTCCGTCGCTGTCGACGCTGCCGTAGCCGCCGGCATCGGCGCTGCGCCCGCTGGCGATAGTGAAAACGCGCTGAATGCCGTCGCCGACGCCATCGACAAGAACACTGCCGACATCACGGCAAGCACCGCCAAGCTGCCGGCCGCCGCGCCGGCCGCGTTCGCCGTCTAAGCTTCTGCTTTCCACTTCCAGTCTCCCC
>NZ_RZTB01000042.1:4967-46597 GCF_003997735.1 Mesorhizobium sp. M7A.F.Ca.MR.148.00.0.0
AGTCTCCCCACCGGCTTCGGCCGGTGGGGGTCTTTTTTGCGTTCAGCAACTATTCCGGGAGCAATTCGATCTGATCACCAGATTTCGGAAAGGCCTTGGCAAAAAGGCGCTTGAAGCTCGGCCAGTCATCCGACGCGCGCATCAAAACCGTGGTGGCGGATATCTGGCGTTCCAGGTGGGGATTGCCGACGTCCTCGGTCAGAAACTGGTGATGGCGATTGCGGCGTCTGCCGTGCTCGTCCTTCGGGTTGATGGTGTGAAGCTCACTCAGCACGCCAGGCGGGAGCCGCTCATAGATGTACGTGTTGGTGAACTTGCCGACGACACCGGGCCTACTGACGGATTCCGGGTCATAGTCCCAACCATGAAGGCGGAACATTTCCCGGTAAAAGGAATCGGGAAACCGCTTCGCCCACTTCAAAAGCTCCGGCGAGATATAGGCCTCAAGGATCTTGTGGAGGGCGTCGCGCTTGCGAACCTCTTGAAAACCCGTGGCTTCGTCGACCAACGCAACGATGCCGACCCGAGCAAGGCCACGCATGATCAATTCGCATTGTTGCGCGATGGTCATCTGCTGCCTTTGCAGCTTCCCGGCAGCGCGCGCCGCAAGCACCGCCTCGCACAGTTCGACAAGGATGTCGGCATCATATCCATGCGCGCGCTGGCCTGTCGGCGTGAGGAACAAAATCGGGTTGCGGAATCGCTCCATCAACTCGTTGGAAACGAACGGCTTAATGCGATCCCCGGAGGCAAAAAGCTCGAAACGACTCATGCCCGCTACCATCGACCCGCCGCGAGCCATCCGCAGCGCGTCTTGCATGCCGCCGGTGATCAGAACCCGGCGCTCATCCTCGAGGACGAAACACGGGATCTCCATCTCTCCGATGCGAAGCGGCCGATCATCCGCCCCGTAAATGGCCTTCGGCAGGCTTGCCCTGGCTGGGTCGGCCTTAGCCCATCTCGCCAAGGCGCCGGCCCGCGCGACCTCGCTGCGAGCTGCTGCCGTCATCTTCGTCAATCTGGCTTTGCCAGCCTTGGAATGCCCTGCGCCCATCGGTTCAAACTCCGTTGCTATCGTCTGATAGCATCGACCGATATGCTATCGACGATAGCATGTCAACGTGCGCGCGATGTTGCTACGCCGATGCTCGGCGCCGGATGGTTGATGATCATAATTTCGACGCGCGGGAACCAGTCGAGCGCGAGCAAATTGAAGCGCCGTGTATCCCGTCAAGAGTTCCGAGTTCCAATGGCCGATTCCGTCACCAGCCAAAATTCAAAGCGAGCCGCAGTTCGCACAGCGCTCGATCGCCATAAGGTCTACATCACAGCGCAGCGCTTCTCAGGTGGGTCCTACGAGGCCCGGGTGTTAATCGACGGTGAGGCCTATTGGGTCGATGAACTGCGGCTTGGCCAGCTGCAAAAAGGCATCCCACCTGCCGAGCTTGAGTTGATCCCGGCACAGGATGATTGAACCTCCCTAAGCCTTTATGCCCGGCGCCGGCGGCTTCAACGTCGCTCATCTCTATACAACAGGCGCGGCCTTCGCCGCCGCCTTGGCTGCCGCCTTCGTAGCAGCAGCTTCGGCTTTGGCTGCAATCTTGGCCTGCTTGACCCTCCAGGCCTCAACGCGCTGATGCTCGCGCAAATCGTCTGCCATGAGACGCAGATGGCTCTCGATCAGCAGCAGTGCCGCTAGGCCGCCACAGAAGATCGCAGCCGCACAGACGCCCATTGCAAGGCCGAGGACGATAGCATTGGGGTTGTTCGGCAGGATTGTGGTGCCCAGGCTGAGACCGGCGAGGATCAGGATGATGGCGATGACGCCGTTGATCAGACCAAGTATGTTTACGAGTAGACGGCTCATGATGTTTCCCCCAATGCCCTGCATACTCAGTGCCACTGGAGTTTATCTATTTCAAGAGGCATGGAACTCACATGTCACGAGTCCAGCTCGATCGGCTCATGGTCTTCCGTGGAGTGCCAGAGCAGCTGCCCGATATCACTCATGTCGATCGCCTGACCGCAGACCGGGCAGATCTCCGTCACTAGCTCCGCGCGCACCGGCGAGCCGTCTACCGCCTTGAGGCGGCCTGTTCGGCGGGGAAGATCGGAAAGCTTGGTCATCAACGACTCCATCATACAATTCGCCTAAAATGCCCGGAACCTTAAGGGGCCCAACGACTTGAATCGCCGTGCGGGGTACGAGTATGCGTAACGCCGGAGATCGGCTGAAGTTCATCAAACCGGTTGAGCCCGAGCTCGTTTTGGAGCCGCCCGTCAGCGACGACTGGTTCCACGAGATCAAATACGACGGCTTTCGCACCGAGCTGATCCGGGATTGGGCCGGCGTTCGAGCCTTCACCAGGAACGGGCACGACTGGTCTAAGCGCTACTGGCCTGTGGTGACCGCGGCCGAGCAGCTGAAGGCCGAGTCCTTCATTCTCGACGGGGAGATGATCGCGCCAGAGCCTGACGGCCGGCCGAATTTCCACGCGATGCACTCCCGCATGACCTGGAACGCTGAGCTGCTCGCCTATGTTGCCTTCGACATCCTGTGGCTAAACGATGAGGATCTGCGCCAGCGGCCGGCGATCGAGCGCAAGGAGATCCTGTGGGATCTGATCAAGCCAGCCAAGGGCATCATCCAATACAGCGCGCACGTCCTGGGCGGCGGCGCCGAGTTCTACGAAGCGGTTGAGAAGATGGGCCTTGAGGGCATCGTGTCGAAGCGCCAGGGCAGCTCCTACCGCAGCGGGCCGTCGGACATCTGGGTGAAGACTAAATGCTGGGAATACGGCGAGTTCGACCTGCTGGGCATCAAGCGCGAGCCGGGCAAGGAGACGGTCGGGCTGATGGCACGCGACGGCAAATATGCTGGTCCTGCCACCATTGCGCTGACCAAGGCACAGCGCGAGCGGCTGATGGCGCGCGTGCGCAAGGGTCAACCGCCTGCTGGCGTGCCGACGGCGGTGGTCGGCCCGATGGTGGAGTGGGTCGGACCTGGCATGACGGCCCGAGTGCGATATCTGCGCGGCGAGGCTAAGCTGCGCCATGCTTCGGTGCAGGATTTGCGGGACGACGGAACCTAAGTGTTTCGAGGGGATTCTTGCCTCATGAGCACACGCGGCATCAATTTCCTCGACAAATGGATGGCAGAGCAGCTGCCCGAAACCGTGACCGATGATCCGATCGTCATCAGCGACCTTGCGGACAAAGCCATGAAAGCGGCCGACAAGGCCGGCATCGCCACGACCGAGATCAGCGAGGAAGTACCCAGCGTCTTCGAGGTCATTGCCGAGGCCATGGACCATCGCGAAGGCGGAAGGCCCTGACGCGCCCAACGCCTGCGCTAATATCAACAATGCTTGACTCGTTCGCATTCCGTTCCCATTTTGGTCTTCCTCAACGTGATAGGTGCGATCGAGCTTATGTGCGGACGCGTTTTCGTAAAGTCGACAATCCCTGACATGGTGCGGCGGTTCGAGTTCGCCCATCCTGGGGAGGTCGAACGCATGGGTAATGGCTTCCCGATCTGGAACGGTGCGCCGAGCCTGAGCTATCCGATCATCATCCGCGAAGAGCTCTCAACCTCCATGGCTGGCTTCGTCTCTGCCAAATGGGGGCTGGTCCCGGGCTGGGCTCGTGATGGGGGAGGCCGCCCGCCGCCCGTCAACGCACGCTGCGAGACGATCGCGACCAATGGCATGTTCCGCAAAGCCTATGCCGCACGCCGATGCCTGGTGCCGGTCGACGGCTATTTCGAGTGGCAGAAGCTGGACGCCTCGGGCAAGAAGAAGCAGCCCTATGCAATTGCGATGAAGGATGACGAGCCCTTCGCCATGGCCGGCATATGGGAAGAATATGCCGACCAGGGGACCGGTGAACTGATCCGCACCTTCGCTATCGCCACCTGCGAGCCGAACGAGTTGATGGCAACCATCCATGACAGGATGCCGGTGATCCTGGCACCTGGTGATTATATGCGCTGGCTTGGTCCGGACCCAGATCCTCGAGACTTGATGAAGCCCTTTCCGTCGGAACTCATGAAGATGTGGCCTATCGGCAGTCGTGTAGGAAGCCCGCGAAACAACACGCCTGACATCATCGACGAAATTGGGAAACCGGACATCATTGACGAAAAGGGGCACGGCCCCAACGACCTCTTCGACGTCTGACCGAGGGCTGGCCTCATGAGTTCACGCGGAACGAATTTCCTCTTCAAATGGATTGCAAACAACATCCACGAGACCGACGACACTTCGATTGCCGAGCTGACTGAGATGCTCTTTGCCGATGCCAAAACGCTAGGCTTTAGCAGATTGGAAATCGAAGAAGACACAGGCAGCGTCTCCGAGGCGATCGATGATGCGCGTCGATACCAGGATGCAGGCTTGGTAGACTGACGGGCCGTACTGGGGGTGATCGCATGCCGGCTGATAGATTGAAGATCCGCGACGCCACGGCTGATGGCTATGAGGTCCTGGAGGACGGCGAGCCGATCTGGTCTTTCGAGACCATAGTCGAGGCAGTCCGGTTTGTTTGGGATCGTGGCGCACGGCTCTGGCTTGATTGGGACCGGACCGTCATCAGTGGAGAGGCGCGACCGCATGATTTCGCTCCCACCTTTCTGGGATCAGACAGCGTCGGCCGCGTCATGGGTGAGCAGCACGGTCCGAGCGCCGGCACCTGGGCTTGGTCGATATCCACGCACGACGACCGCTGGCGCAAGCATGGCGGCCAGCGCGGACGTGAGCCTACCAAGGAAAAAGCGGTCGCCGCGCTTGAGCGTGAGTTCACCGACTATCTGGCCGACACGCCGCAAAAGCCGTCGCCTTATGCACAGACGAAGGGGTTGTAACACGGTGGAAGAAGGTCAACCGACTTGCGCCGCAATCCTTTCTTCCCACAGAATGAACGCCATTGCGCGCGACTGAGCGTTCCAAGCGCCCCCATAGGCGACCAGGAATTTTCCGACGGTGATCAGGCCACGTGACTCCATCTGTACATCGATCTCGCCCAGTTCGGCGCCTGATTTGAGATCGACTGCTACCACGCGCCCCTTGGCATCACACACAGCGATGAGGTGCTCGGCCAGCACGACAACGGAGATGTAGGACGCGTGCACTGGCGTCGGGAGAAGCCGGACGGGCAATCCGTGAGTATCCACGACGGCAACGAGGCCGTCCCCAACAATGACGACTTCGGTCTCGTTGAGCCTGCATATTGCATTGATAGACTGGTTAAACGGGACTTCGCGCTCGCGCTCCAAATCACCATCCACCACCATAATGGCGTGCTCTCGGGCAACCACCGTACGCTCGCCCATGACGAGCAGACTAATCACGCGCCCGTGCCGGTTTTTTTGACCTGGCAATGTTGGGCCTTGGTCACCGAAGATGTCGGGGCGGCCCCCTGGAAACCACCATCGGTCAAGGTCACCGTATGAATTGGCTGCCACAACCGTCTCGGCGCCCTGAAAGTGTTGAGCTGCCACAGCTACAAGCTTAGTTCTAAGCCGGGAATGCTCGGTACCGCCGCCTTGGAACCGAGGCGTCCAGGCAGACATTCCATCGCTGGTGGCAAGCACGAGTCTGCCGTCTTGTAGTTCGGCAACGCCGTTCACAATCCCGACGCCATCGGCTGTACCAGTTGTAACCTGCCCATTCGGGGTAATCGTATAAATCACCCCGCTGCGCCCGCACAGCACACCTTTGCCATCTGCGAGTGTGTACCCGGCCGTAATGGTTTTTGCATTGTTCGCGTTGCGCAGGCTCAGCTTGATCTCTTTGTGGTCGCCTGCATCGCCGAGAGCATCTTGGATGAGACTCCCCACAAGCCGGACAAACTTGGTACCGGACTGGATGACCTTATCCAATGATTTCACGATCGCCTCGGCCGAACCGAAGGACTCCTTCAGCGAGGCTGCCATGTCGCGGAGATCCGACAGAACCCGATCGGCCGTAGTCGAAAGGAACTGGATGGTTCCCTCGAACATCACCTTGGTGTTGACCTTCACGTTCACCGCAAATGCGCTGGCGCTGAGGCGGCGGATTTGGACCCGCAGGTTTTTTAGGACATCGACGTCCCAGCCATTTAGGAGCGATATGTTGATTTGGTTGTTCGTGACGTGAACGTTGTTGATGACCTCGGTCGAGGCATTGACGATGGTCTGGCCAATCGGTCCCTCGGGGTTGATTGGGATCGGCCGGGTATGCTCCTGAGCTTCCAAGGCTTGCATCGCGACTTGCTGTATTGCCGACTTGGCATTGAGATGAGCTTGAGCGTTGACGTACATTCGATTCAAAACATGCAATATCTGCTCGATCGAATGCTTGCCCTCGGCATCGAGTTCATTGACCTGTTCCACAAGGGCATAGAGTGGCCCTTGCACCATCAGGATGCGGGTCATGTCATCCGCAGTGAAAGCTTTTGGGTCGATGCCGAAGGTGTCTCTCAGACCTTCCAGCTCAACAACATCAAGGAAATCTTCGATGGGGAAATTGCTTTTACCCGATAACTGTCTCCCCAGGTCTTCGGCACTTTCCTGCAAGCGCTTCAGCAGCCTGTCTTCGTCATCCATTGCATGCCCCCCCACTGGGAATAAATCCCACTAAAAGATAATCAGGTTTCAGCGCAGTAAAAGGAGTCGGGACTGCAGTTCGCAGATTTATTGTCGACAACTTAGTGCCGGCTCACCATTTCAGGATCATACATGATGCGGCGAACGGTTCGTCAATGCCGGGCTAGGGCTGCCTACCGCGCCTCATACTTGCGGTTCGCGACCTCTCTTCGCGCAAGTGCAAGAGCGGTGTCGACCACAACTTTGACGCTGGACCCAGCGCGGCGCCTTTCTTCACCAACTCCAGCTCGGCCACAAGGGCGTCGATGGTCTCCGCCTGGCACGGGGGTGGTGGCCGGTCTGGACGGTCCAAGGATGAAGCGCCCCGTAAAGTAATCGCGATTCTCCGTTAGACCCCTAGTTACGCTCCGTCATCTCAGGCGTCTCCATCCTCTGCCTCCATCTCCCTTTTCGTCGCCCACCAACCGCTCAACCACTGGTCTGTCTGCCTCCTGTACTCGGGCAGGGGTCTCTTGAAGATCAGTTGCTTGCCTGTGACGCACACCAGCTCCCACCCGACCTCTCCGAATGTGGATAAGTCATGGAAGTAGATGCCGTGTTTAACGGTGTGGATTTTGTACTCCCAGATCGGCGGGGGTGCCGGTGGTTGGCGGTTCCAAAAGAGACCCATGGTACCTCTCTGATGAGTGAGAGCCGAGCAATGCAGCCAATACGATCCCACGGAATCGGGGGTAGAGCAAACCTCTCAACCGCATCAATTCGAGCCGTGGCGGGGCCAAGGACGCGCGCGGAGCCTTTCGCTGGTAGTGAGTGAAGGGCGGGGGTGAGAGAAACCTTTGTACGGGGCTCTATTAAATCGCAACCGACACGGCACCAAACAGGTTACAAGAATGGTGTAGCTCTCGCTGGAATGGTGCTGGCCGCTGGGTGTGCAGAGTCCGTGCGGTGCCACATTGGCACCAACGTACCAAATTGGCGCATGGTGTCGAAAAGGCCCTCAACGCCTTGCAATTCAAGGCGTCAGCGGTTATTCAGACGCCCGTTGCTGCGGTAGCTCAGTGGTAGAGCACTCCCTTGGTAAGGGAGAGGTCGAGAGTTCAATCCTCTCTCGCAGCACCAGCTTTTTCTGTTGAAAATCAGAAAGGTAGGCGTTATCAGCGACTTGGAGCGACCTCGGTTCTACACAGAGGTGCTACACATGGTCCTTCCGATGCCGAGCCCACAAAAGAGCAAATCAGGCGTTTACTACTTCCGACAACGCGTTCCTGCCGACTTGACGCGCAAGGTTGGCAAGGCTGAACTCCTCTACTCGCTCCGCACCAAAGACCCCACAGAAGCGAAAGCACGGTTCGCGCAAGAGGCCGCAAAGGTCGCTATGCGGTGGAAGGCGCTTAGAGCGGTCCCCGAACCGCTTCCCCATATCCAACTTGTAGCTCTCGCCGGGGAACTCTATCGGCGACAGATGGCGCTCCTCCGGGTGGAACCGGGTGAGCCGGAGTTATGGGTGGAGGTTCTGAACTTATTGGGCCGCCTGGACGGCGACAGCGAAGCCCTCGAAAGGTGGTATGGTCCTACGGCCGACGAGCTGTTGCTGGACCACGGCCTTG
Organism: Mesorhizobium sp. M7A.F.Ca.MR.148.00.0.0; assembly: GCF_003997735.1. Taxonomy (NCBI): domain Bacteria; kingdom Pseudomonadati; phylum Pseudomonadota; class Alphaproteobacteria; order Hyphomicrobiales; family Phyllobacteriaceae; genus Mesorhizobium; species Mesorhizobium sp. M7A.F.Ca.MR.148.00.0.0. Next base: position 13,158 of record NZ_RZTB01000042.1, read on the forward strand.
CCACGGACGCGGCCAGCCGGATACGACTAATTCAGGAAGCTCATACCGCCTACCGGCAAGCGGCGGAGCAACTGCTGCGGCAGGCGAGGGGCGACTACCGTCCTGACCCCAACGCGGATCGGTTCCCGGAGCTGACAGCGCCCAGCCAAAGTGCAGCGAAGGGGATCACTATCGGCGACCTGTTCGACCTTTGGGAACGCGACCACCTTGCGGACGGGAAGTCAAAGCGGACCCCTCGCGATCATCGGCAGAAGATTGACGACTTCATCGCCTATCTCGGCCACGAGGACGCCACCCGTGTGACCTCCAAGGACGTGGCGGACTGGACGCAAGGTTTGAGGCATGAGCGCGGGCTTGCGGCGAAGACCGTGAGCGACAAGTACCTTTCAGCCCTACGTTCGGTGTTCGGTGCTGGGGTGTCCAAGTTCAAGATTGATAGAAATCCGGTTTCGCCCGTTCGCGTCAAGGTTCCTAAGCGGGTTCGTGAGCGGTCTTCGGGGTATACGGACGATGAGGCCGTAAAGGTTCTAAAGGCGGCTCTGGAGGCACCCGACGCACCCGGCAACACGTCCCCAGTGAACAGGCTCGTCTACAGATGGCTCCCTTGGATTTGTGCTTACACCGGGGCGAGGGCTGGCGAGATAGCGCAGTTGCGAAAGGAGGACTTCACAGTCGAGCATGGTGTCCATTGCATTCGCATCACGCCGGAGGCCGGGTCGGTGAAGTCAGGTGAATATCGCATTGTCCCCCTTCATCCCCATCTAGTTGAGCAGGGGCTGCTGAAGATGGTCGCGGGGTCGAAGGGTGGGCCACTGTTCTATGCTGAAAGCAAGCGCCAGCGTAAGGCAGGATCATCACGAGCCGGCTATGCCCGTGGCAAGGTGAGCGAGTGGGTACGCGATACCGTAGGGATCACCGACCCGCGTGTTCAACCAAATCACGCTTGGCGGCACCGCTTCAAGACCATTGCCCGCGACGTGGGTATTGAGCATCGATACATGGACGCCATCCAAGGGCACGCGGACGGGAGCGCGTCGGCCGAGTACGGCGAGAACACCATGAAAGCACTTTACCGCGAGATACAGAAGCTCCCCCGCTACAATGTCGAGGCCCCCGGCAAGCGCCGATAGGGCCTCTTTCGTGTCTGGTAACGCGGCTGGAGTGGCTCCGAGCGTCCGGATGGTAGAAACTACCGGCCCAGCCCATACGCTACTCCAGCCGCGTTGTTTAAGGAGGCCCCAGCCGACTTGACCGGGACCTCTTTCTGCTAGTGCAGGGACGCCCGCTCCGGCAAGTCGTCAATCATGTGAGCGAAGATTGCCGAGAACGGCAGGAAGTTTCCCATCGGGACAAAGGCACTGTAACCAGCCCTCGCCTGCGATTGGGTCATCTCCTCGCCCCTCAAGGCCGCATTGGTGGCCCCTCGCACAAACGTTTGTGCCTTGGTGATCTGGTCAAGGACCGGAGCACCGAACAGGGCATCCTGCGGCGCACCGCTGGCCCGAGCGGAGCCGAACTGCGGCCCGAGCGGGGTCATCAACAGCGCACTATCCATCAGCATCGGGAGCACCGAAGCCGTAGCCGAACGGGCAAAGCCGTTCTTCGCAAGGTTCACCGGGTCGAGGGTCTCCTGGAAGTACTTGTCGTACCCCTCGTCCGTTGCCAGTTGCGGAGCTTGCCGCACCGCGAACGTTGCCGTACCGAAGGCCAGCTCACCTACCAAGAGGACCGCCATGCGGGGGTCCATGTGGTTGATCGCGTAGAGGGTGGACTTCGACCAAGCACCCAAGACAAAGCTCCGAAACTGGGTAAAGAGCTGTGCCACTGGGTGGCTCATCCATCGGGCCAAGCCGCCCACGTCATTCGCCTGCACAAGGCGGTCCGTGTAGCGGTTGATCAGGTATGAGAACTCCGTCGCGGCCTTCGGGTCCCACTTGTTCGACCCGAGGGACACAAGCTTGCCTCGGTCCCGCTCGGCGTGGGCCAAGAGGTTGCCGAAGATCAACTCGGCTTGCCTGTCGCCTATGCCAGCGGTTGCCAACCGCTCGCGGCCCTTGCCTGCCAGCCGGGAGAGGTCGAACCCGCCCCCTTCAACGCTGGTCTCGCGAGCCATGTCAAAGAGGTGCTGGGCCACGGCCTTGGCCGCCCACTTCTGCTGGTACTCATGGATGCCACGCATAAGGGACACCTCGGCGGTCATCCGCTGGCCCCAGTCGAGTGCCACGTCCAAGCCGTTAGCGAGCTTTGAAGATGCCCCGGCTCCAATGCGGTCGTCGGCTAGGCGGAAGTTGAACTTGCCGACCAGTCCGTCCAGACCAATGCCGGTCATGTGCTCCAGCTCGGCCAGAAGGGCGTCCCTTTTGGGGACCGACCGTCCGCTTTCGTCCACCATCCGGCGGATTGCGGGGAGCTGTTGCATGGATGCGCGGAAGCCCGTCATGGCCGCCACCTTCCAACTCTCCTGTACCTGATTGAGACCCATGTTGGACATGAGGCGGATGAACTGTAGAGCCTTCAGCCGGCGAACCCACTGGGCGTAGTTCTTCTCTTGTCCATAGACCGGGATGCCGTTGATGCGCTTCCAGCCGAAGTCGAGGTTCTCGATGGCGTTCTCCATCTTGGCCTGAACTTGGGCAATGGGTTTGCCGGTCTGGCGGAAGCCTTCCCGAACCCAGTTCTTGACCTTCTCCAGATCGGCCTCGGAGCGGATGCCGTCGAAGATCAGCTCGTCCGTCTTGGGATCGCGAATCTTCGTGTCAGCGAAGGCAACGCGGCCCGACATCGTGCGAGCGTAGCGGTGGTCGAGGAACTCGGCGTCTTGAATGAAAACGTCGTCCATCTTCAAGGGCAATGAGCTTCCGTCGCGGGTGCGGACGTTGGCCGAGTAGGCGTAGTCCATAACCGTGCGGCGCTTGAGGTAGCCAACACCTTTAGAGCCATCGCCAGTCTTTTTGGTCTCGTCCACGACGCCCGAGAACAGGTCGTACACCTTGTCCAGGTCGTCGTCGGCGATGCCTTCAGCCTCGTTCAGGGACCGCTTGAAAGCGTCCTTGAAGCCTTGCTTGTCACCAAGGCCGAGAGCCCCGGCGATGCTGTCTTCTATGCCGTAGCCGGCCTTGCGGATATTGGCCCAATAGCCCTTGGCCATTTTCTTCAGAAGGCTATCCTCAATCTCTCCATGCGCTCGGCGGATGCTCTCGCCGATGAACTTGTGCATGGTCTCCTCATCCACCGTGCGGTCGATTTCCGAGATCCGATTGTGATCCGCAACCTTGGGCGAGTAGTAGCCCTTTTGCTTGACCTGAAGGCCGGGGAAGGCTCGTTCCAGCTCGTCAGCCCATCCGTCGTAGAATGCCTTGCGGGCTCCAGCTGCCTTGACGATGGCGGGGTTCACGTTGGGTGATGGGTGTGGGTCCGTCATGTAGGCGTTGACGAGGTGGTTGAACTCGTCGGCCCTACGGGCGCGAGCAATCGGGTTGAGGAGCGAGGCTCCCTCGGACACATACTCACGCATGGCGACCTGATAGACCGAGTTGCGGTTGCCCATGAGCTTGCGCTCCAGCGCCACGGCGCGGACCGACGCGGGTGCGTCCAGAACGGCGTGGTTCTTGGTGCCGGCGCTCTCCTCGAAGAACGCGAAACCAGCAAGCCGGGCGCGGGGGTTCTCACTTGTCGTGAGCTGTCCGGCCACGTCGAAGCGGGCCTTGCCGCCGAAGCCGCGATCCACAGCCGCGTCATCGATCCCCCAGTCGTTCGGATCGAACGGCTTCAGCAGCTGGGTGTTGCGGGCAGCGCCGACAGAGCCGACCTCACTGGCAACGGAGGGCGTGTTGGACTGGAGACCACGGGCCTTGGCCTGCTCGATTGCGTCGAGGCCGGTCTTGGTCATCATGTCCCGCTCGACCACGGTTGCCGAGTTGCGAGCGAGCGGCCCCGTTAGGCCACCTAGCAGCGCCCCTACGCCGAACGCTGCGAGCGCGTCAGTACGCGGATCATCGAGACCGTACTTGGCCCCCAGCTCCAGCGCGGCGTTGCTCGTGCCACCCAAGAGGGCACCCCCTAAGACCTTGCCAGCGAAGCTCAAGCCGGTGCGCCCAAGTGAGATGACTTCTCCGCCGACGAGCAAAGGCAGCATCACCGGGTCGGTAATGCCAGACACCAAACCCGCCGTTAGGGAACTAGCGGTGCTGGCTTTAGCCATGCGGCCGTCCCGCTCGGCCATCTCGGTGGCGTACTTCAGCCGGAGGTTACGATTGTACTCCGAAGTGCCGGTAAGAACGTAGTCGTGGTACTGTTCCGGTAGGGTCTCGGTGATGTGCTTCCACTGGTCTTCGGTCCAGCCATTGTCGTGGGGATCAACGGCACCTTGGGTGGCCCAGCGGTAAATCTTGGCCGTGAACCAATCCTGTTCGTTGCTGTCGTTTATCTGCTCGCCCCACGTCGCGTAGGGCTGCGGGCCTCGTGCCTGCTCGTCGCGCTTCTGCTGGGTGACATCGACCAGCGTGGGGGCCGGCGGGGTGCGGCTCTGGTCGTAGGTGTTGTAGTTGGTCTGTGGCGCTTCCGTGTCGGTATAGGGATTGGCAACCTGCGGCACGTAGTTGCCGCCGAGGAGCGATGCAGCCTTGGCCTTGTGGGCCTCCATCTGTTGCTCAACCTTGTCTCGAACGGTGCCCGGTGCGCCGCCAGCCGCCGCGTCAGAGCGGTCGTAGAGGCTGGGGGCGCCAGCGTTGATGGTGGAGTACATATCGAGCAGGCCCATGCCGGGCTTGAAGCCGCTGTCGACCAGATAGTTGGCCGAGGCGTGAACGGCATCCTCCACGGACATGCCTTTGTAGTAGCCGTACTTCTGGCGCTGCGGCTCGCCCATCTGAATGAGGCCCCGATGCTGACCCCATTTGGTCGTCGGGCCTGCCTGCCAGATGTCGAAAGTGCCGCCGGTTTCGTAGGACATGACGGTGGCAAGGTCTTGCGGGTCAGCGCCGATCCGCAGAGCTTCGTTCTTAATGGCCTCGGAGAGGCTGGCGCTCATAGTGTCTCCATTGTTGTGGGAATGAAAAAGGCCCCGGCACATCGCTGCACCGGAGCCGTGTTGATGGTGGGTTGTAGGGCTGTTATCTGAAGTCCGGATATCTGCCCCGGACAGCGGCGTCCCAGTCTTCCGTTTGGGCCGATGTCTTGACGTGCAGATGCGGGGCAACGGGCGTTGAGGGCCTAGCGCGGTGCTCTTCCTGTGGTCTGCCATCGTCGGCAGGGAAGTACAGGCGCTCGCCCCGGCTCGGACAGGTCACAGTCCAATTGCCTCGTCCATCATTGCAGGCGCGGTAAAGGTGCGCCGCCCGTGCCCTCACGACCCCCGCTTGCCACTTCAGGAAAGCTTGGGGGTGGTGGATGACAGAGGGCATATCAGCTTGCGGCGTCTACCGGGACTGGCATTGGCTTCGGCTTTTGCCGCTTCCTCCTTGCCTTCAGCTCGGCCTCTGCCGCTACGGCTGCGGCTGCTTCGACTTCCGCCGGACAGTGGATTGACGCAATCATTGCGGTGTATGCGGCGGCCTCTGTGGCCTGCTTGTTGTGCTTATTTTCCATGAATGATCCTTGTTTGATTGTTGGTTAGCCGACGCGAACGATGCCGGCGCGGACTGCTGTCCCGAAAGACATGGCCTGTCGGCCTGGAACCTTCACAACCCACTCGCCCCGCTCCTCGCTGAAGGACAGCGCCTTGCGCTCGGCTGCGGGCATATCCGCGATGAGAGCCTCAAAGCCCTGCGGGTTCTGATAGGGCAGGGTTTCCATCCGGCCGAGAGCGGTCTTGCCAAGGTGGGCGAGCTTCTCCCGGTCGTTGTGGATGGTTGCCATGCGGGCCTCCCGAAGCTCTCCGTCGTTTAGGGTTTCAAGCAACATATCGACGGAGGCCACGCCGGCTGGCAGCGCCCCTAGAACCGCATTAGCCTGTGCGGTGAAGCCCTCGACAATCGCGGATACAGCATCCTCGGTCACGCCTTGAGGAATGCTGCTTTCCACGTCGCCGGTCTCTGCGGCCTGCCAAATGCCGGTCTCTACAGCCTCGGCACCCAGTGCACCCGCAAGGGTGTCCATCACGGCTGCGGCAAGGTCCGTTGCGTCCCCTGCCGAGTCTTCTGCGGCCTCGTCCTGGCCCTTCTGTTCGCCCTGCTGGTTGCCTGCCGGGGCGGCGGTCTTACCCCCGACAGGCTCATTAAAACCCGGCGGGAGCAACCCTGCGACGCGGGCGGCCTCGACGGTGGTCTCAACTCCTCCGATGAGGACATTGCCGGGGCGGACTTGCCGCTGGGTGTCTACGGCCCGGGCGCTAAGGTCCTTGGTGACCTGTCGGCCGTCGCCGTGGGTGTCCACCTGAACCTTGCGGCTGGTCTGAACGGTCGGGGCGGCAGCGGGGGTGCTGCGGGACTGTGCAGCGGCGGCCTGTGCCTCAAGGGCTGTGTCTGCTGTGATTTGGAAGTCGGCGTAGTTTGCCATAGGGTTGTCTCTCTTCTCTGTGATGGTGGTGTTTGTCTGGTTAGGGTCGTGGAGGGGCGTTCAGGCTGGGACGGCACTTTCTACGTCCGAGGTGGCCGGAGCCTTCTGGAGGCGCTTACCGGTCGGGAATTCGCGGTACTTCTTGCGCCTAAGCCCACCCACGTCATCTTCGGTCCAATCCTCGTCCGCCCATGCGGAAAGCTTGCGGTCTCGCTTGAAGATGGACACGCCATCGCGGACGACATGCATCCGGGTTTCGGGGTGGAAGCCCTCGCCGATGAGGAGGCGGGCGAGCGGGCCTAGAGGGTCCTTGGGGGTCTCATACCGGCTGAAGTCTTTGGCGTAGGTCTGGTGCCGTGCTCCGTATGAACCGAACAGTTCAACGGCGATGGTCGCGGCGCAAACGCCGTGAGTGAGTGTGGAGATACCTTTGCTCCTTTCGAGCGGTGTTAGTCGTGGGGGTTGATCGTCACGGCCTGTCCAGCGCTACGCGCCTCGGGTCAAAGATGTCGTGGGCCGTCTTGTAGGAAGTGGATGCTCCCGCCGGGGTGTCAGGCGGTGGCCGGGTGTTGACCGTGAGGTGGTTGAAGGTGGGCTCGGGGCCGAAGCGCTCCGGGAGGTGGACCAGCGCGGCGTCTACGGTTTCCTGTGTGATGCCGTGGTCTTTGACGTAGCCGCTGTGCATGAGCGGCAAAGCCATCTGTGCGAGGTTGCTGCGGAAGCTGATTAGTGCCGCGACATTGAACCACTTCCCTTTCCGCGCACGGCGCTGCTGTAGGGACCAGCCGAACCCCTTTCGGTCCACTATCACGCGGTAGCTGGGGCCTATCGTGGCAACGACGGCAGGATAGTCGTCCGACCATTCGAGCGTGTCGTAAAAGCTCATACCGCGCTCCCCTGTCGGATGAGAGCCAGGTCATGGCGCTTGCTGTACCGCTTGCCGTCCTTCCCGCCTCGGAGCCGGAGATTGGTGGTGCGGAGGTCGAGGCGGTTGCCGTTGATGTTGCGGACGTACTCACCGGGCTTGGCGTTCATGATGAGCCGGGCGATCGTCACCAGCGAACCGGCAACGTCGGCGCGGACAGAGACTTGCATATCGTCTGTGGCAGTGCCGTCTTTGACGACGACCCAAGAGGCGTTTCGCACACGCTCGGGAAGGCTGTCGAAGGACGAGCGCTCCACCTTGGCGAAAAGCACTCGGCCACGCTTGCGGTCGTTGATAGGCACCAGCACGATTTCGCTCAAGGCACCCCAGCGGCGGTGATCGTTTGGGGCCGTTTGGTATGTCTCGGGGCGACCTGGGATAGGGCCGTGAGGGGTGAGGGTCATAACTACGAGGTCCAAAAAATAGAGGAAGGGAGAACCGCAGGGACGACTACCGGGACACTGAAGGGGCCCGAGAGTTTGCCTACGGGGCGATGAAAGACAGGTAGCCTCACGCAGACGCCTGCATGTCGCTGGCTGGGCGGGATACAGGGGAGCTTACGAGAAGCAAAAAAGAGAGAGACGCAGGGTGCCGGCCCCTAGTGGAACTAATGAGCCTACCCGCCCTCGCCACGCCGGGAACCCATGGAGACACAAAAGGTCCGGAGTTGGCTTGGGGGAGATTTGGATGAAGGCCAAGGAGCCGGTTCTGCGTCTCTCTGAACGGGGAGCCGGGCTTCAACCCTGAAGGGGAGCCTTGCTCAAGAGGGAGAGAGAATGAGTATGGAGATAGCCACGTTCGGCAACGCTCTGAACCCTGTCACATGCAACGCCTATAAACGTTAGCTGCAACCGGGGAGCCTATCCTGAAGGGAGGGGTAATCACGTTAGGAACAGTTCGGAGGCCGGTTCCTAAAGTGTGTCGTAATCACTAGAGCCACGTTCGGAGGCTGGTTCCCGAGGTACGGCCTAATCGCCCATCAACGTGTATGGCAACCGGAGGGGCCTTTCCTGAAGTATGGGGTAATCACCCCATGCCGTAGAACATGGCCTTGGCCTCGGCTCTCTCACTAGACACGTATATGCGACCGGAGGGGCCTTTCCTGAGTTCAGTCGTAATCATGTTAGGAACACGTTCGGAGGGCGGGCATTCCTAGAGGGAGTTGTAATCGATTCCGGGGCTGGAGCGGCGTTAGGGTCCAGACGGTACATTCTACCTCCCGAACCCCTGAAGCCCCTCCAGCCGCTACCGCTGCACGAAAGAGCGCCTATCGGAGCCGAACGGGCATCGCGTCCCTGCCCCATACTTGGCGAATGGCTCCCGTGTACTCATCCTCCGGGATCATGCGGACAAACTCGGCAAGCTGGCCGTCCGCCATGATGACAAACCGAAGGGTGTCCGCCGCGCTCACGGGCGCACCAAGGGCCAGCACCTCCAATGCCTGCGATACCGCTTCGGCGACTGACGACAGGCGGCACACGGCCTCCCTCACTATGTTGGCCTCTGCGGTCTGGTCGATGTTTCGGCCGGCCTTCTGTCGCCGCTCCTGCGCTCGGGAGGCCCGCGCCAGTCGGTCGTATTCTGAAAGGCTCTCGCTGGTCCATCCCAAGGGCTCCAGTGTGTGGGGCTCGTGGAGCTGTCGGCCCGACGCCACGGCCCGCACGGTGGTCGTTAGACCGCCTATTGCAGACGCAAGCTGACGTACGGCTTCGCTCTCGTGGTCCGAAAGGGGCGGTGCGGTACGAACTGTGGAGAGAGCTTCGGGGATTTCCTCTGTGATGGTACGCTCGGGCATGCTGTAGTCCTCGTGTGTTGAATGAGACGGTCGAGACATGCCGGAAGTCTTGTGGCGTAGCAATAAGTATTAATGTTCCCGTAAACGGGATAATATACTTGATGCTCCCGGTAACGGGATGAATATTCGCGGGCTATGTAAGCCACCTAGGTTTCGGCCGTTCCTGTATTGTCCCGGGTGCGGGAGCAACTGATACAGGCATAATCTGCCGTCTGGCCCAATCTATCCTGCTGATGCCCGGTCGATGACACGCGAGACCTGTTTTGCGGTCCACCGGCCGCCTCGTGAAGTGGCAACGCCGGTCCGGTTGAGGGCGTCCGCGATTGCCATAAGGCTCTCGCCTCCAGCTCGCATGGGGCCTATGACGGCCATTGCCGGTCGGGCCTCCTGCCTTGCCTTCTCTTGGATGGCGGCATTGCGAGCCATGGTCTTGTCCCGAAGGCCCCCGAGCTTCTTACCTTTGGCCTTAGCTTCCTTCAGCGCCGCGACGGTGCGGGCGGAAATGAAGTCCCTCTCCTGCTCTGCCAGCGCCGCGTATATGTGAAGCTGGAATTTGTCCGCATGGGGCATTTGGGCCACCCGTAGGCGAACCTTGGGGTCCTCGATAAGCGCCGCGATGAACGCCACCTTACGGCTCAAGCGGTCGAGCTTCGCCACGAGCAACTCCGCTCCGGTCTTGCGCACCAGAGCCAGCGCCTTCCCCAGCTCGGGCCTATCATCCAGCTTGCCGGAGAGGACATCGCAGAAAGTGCCTACCACCTCGAAGGGAACCTCGGTGAACCTCTCCAGAAAGATGTCGATGTCTCGCCTCTGCGCATCAAGCCCGTGCCCGGACTTGCCCTGGTCTTCGGTGGAGACCCGCGTATAGATGACGTACTGCTTCATTTGTCTAGCGCCCCGTTGTGCCTGACAAATCCCTTAGATCGTCATTTGTCTAATGTCAACGTTCGTTGTGCCTGACAAATAAAGCTTCTCGCTTTGCGTGTGAGTGGCGTTTAGTCCTGCCGGTGTCCAACACCCAGCCGACCCGACGAAGCCACTCCAGCCGCTACCGCTGCACGAACGGAGGACCTATTGGTGGCCGAGGGTGAGTTGCGGCACAGCCTGCGGCGCGACCCCACCGGGGGGTATCGCGTTTCATCAACTGTCGAGTTCGACCCCTCGGATTTTTCCGTCAGTTTGAAACCCTGTCAGAGCAGGCCCAAGAGTTTCGCGATCAGGGCGGCGGCGGCAGTCGAGAGCCCGCCGAGGACTAGTTCTGCCTGTTTCGTGGCGGCACTCTGACCAACGTCAAGGGCGACCTTGCGAAGCTTTTTCAGGAGACCCGGCTCGACCATCGGAGACTTTAGGACAGAAAGCGCGGTCTCCAAGAGCGCAATAAGCTGCTGCCGATCTATCTTTGAAAGCGCGGCGTACTCTTCAGGCAGATTGGATTGGCTTGCCAACAGGAGAACCTCCTCCAGAAGGTCAGACAACTCCACAATGATTTGCTTCGCTCTTGAGCGCGGCTGGACATAAATCCACTGCTCCGTCCACACGGCCACAGGCGCGGGCGTTATTGCCGGATTATCCTCGCCTTCGGTGTTCGACAGGTCCTGCTCGTCAGTCGTCGGTGAGAAACCTCGGTATTCGCTCTCTTGTGACCTCAAGAAAGTCCTGGTGCGTTCCAGCGCCGCCACAAGGGTTGCAGTTCGAATTTTGGCGTTGAAGTTCAATAGTTGCGTCAAGAGAGATGAACTCATGCCGAGCGCCGGAAAAGCATCGTGCATCCGCAAATTATGCAATACGGAAACGGCGTCCGGCACATACGCCATCGCCGTAAAGTCGGTGAATTTGCTGTCAAGCTGGGCAAGGCGCTTGAGCTCTTGGTCAAGCGTATCGATCATCGAGTGAAGCTCTTCCAAGGGAATGTAAAATCGCGACACGTACTTGCCCTCGCCCCGGCTCATCATCTCGCCATCTTCTATCAATGTCGAGTTGCCAATAACGCAACGTTTGTCAGCAGCGCCGTACGTGGCCTCTGTGTTTTTCCGCCGACCGCCGGTATGGTTCGACTGTGTCGCTCTTTCGGCGGAGAACTGTGGGGATGATAGCGTGAGAACTGGCCTGATACGCACCGCGTCCGCAACCGATCGAGAGGTTCGTCTCGGATCAGCCTCGGCTTATCGCGGTGATGCGCTGAAAGCCTATCAAGGATGGCTGTCGCCGACCGTAATTATTGCTGACGGACCTTATGGCCTTGGAAAATTTCCAGGAGAGCCGATTAGTCCAGACGGGCTCGCAGAATGGTACGCGCCTCACGCGGCTGCATGGGCCAAACACTCTGAACCGTTCACGACATTATGGTTTTGGAACAGTGAAATCGGGTGGGCGAAGTCTCACCCGGCGCTTGAACTCAATGGCTGGCAGTATGAAGAGACGGCTGTTTGGGACAAAGGCATCGCCCATATAGCAGGCAACGTCAATTCGAGGACCATCCGGGGATTGCCGGTCGTGACGGAACTGGCTGTCCGCTATACCCGCAAGGCGACATTGACGACACTAGAGGGCCACGAATTGCCGCTAAAAGAGTGGCTTCGCTACGAATGGCGACGGTCGGGCCTGCCGATGTCACAGAGCAACGAAGCCTGTGGCGTTGCCAATGCGGCTACACGAAAATACCTGACCCAATGCCACATGTGGTACTTCCCTCCGGGCGATGCGGTGGTGGGGATGGCGAAGTGGTGTACGAAGTTTGGAGCGAAGACCGCTCGGCCTTACTTCTCAATTGACGGGATCAACGCCCCGACCGCAGCCGCTTGGGATAGGATGCGAGCAAAATGGACGCACGTTCATGCTCGCACAAATGTCTGGAGCGAGCCTCCAGTGCATGGAGCTGAACGTGTCAAAAATCCCACGGGGTTCGGCTATCTGCATGCAAATCAGAAGCCGCTCTCACTCATGGAGCGTCAAATACTGGCGGCCACTGATCCGGGCGATGTCGTATGGGAGCCCTTCGGAGGGTTGATGTCAGCAACCGTAGCTGCCATCCGCACAGGTCGAAGGGCACACACTGCGGAAATGAACGACCTCTTTTTTGAGGGCGGTATCTCGCGGGTTCGTGCTGAAATTGCGAAGAGACAAAGGATTGCCTCGTGACGGCCGGTGCTGTGGCAGGTGTCGCACCAGCACGGACCGGAGGTCCTCCTACTTCGTGGCCGCATGCCGCGCTTTATGGGAGAGTGGTGGACGCACTCCACGCGCTCCCCTCGCGGTTCCGCACGTCCCTTCGGATAGCAGGTATTAGTGCCACCGATCTCTTCACCCTGAACACGCCCCTCGGCGCAGCGATTGAAGCGTCGGTCGTGGAGAACCTCAACGATCTTCGAGAACTTTGGGACCCGGAAGGCAAATACGAAATTTATTCATTCGTTCGTCAGGCCCAGGTGTTCCCGGACGTGCGCCTCCAAACAACGGCTCCCGGAGTTAGCGAAGCCGAGCGTATATTGATGGGGATAGAACTGAAGGGTTGGTTCATCCTCTCGAAAGAGGGGGAGCCGTCGTTCCGGTATAAGGCGTCACCGGCGGTTTGCTCACCCCAAGACCTAATGGTCGTCTATCCGTGGGGCCTAGACGAGGTGGTTTCCGGTTCTCCTCGTTTGATGAGACCCTTCATCGAGGAGGCGAGATACGCCGCAGAACACCGCAATCATTATTGGCGGGTGCTGCGTGGCGTCACAGGTCCGGCGACCGACATTGTAACAGCCACGGTGACTGTGCCTTATCCATCGAAGGGCCAAAAGTTTAACGATGAGCCTGCACATGATCAGGGAAAGAATTTCGGTCGGGTTGCTCGCGGCGGTCTGATGGAACCCTTCATTATCGGTCTACTTGAACAGCCCGTCTCGGGCATACCTATCAAACACTGGCAAGCTTTCCTCAAGATATTTGCGGAGGGTGTAGGGCCTGAAGCTATCGACACGAAACTCAAGAAGATGCGCAAGGAGGCCGAGGAAGCTGAATTGACCTCGGAAGGGTTAGAGGCATTCGATAGAATACAGGACGGGCTTCGCGAGCTTATCTCAAAGCTCTAGGGATCGGCTGTGCCGACTACGTATGGGTTCTACACAGGGCTTGCGTCATCGGGGAAAAAACGCAACAATATCAATGTTGCAACGTTCAAACCGCCGAGTTCAATCCTCTCTCGCAGCACCAGTTTCCAACATCCTGTTGCCGCACATTCGTTCTCTGCATTTGCGAGGGCGAGGCGGCTACATGGGAACGGCGCGGCCGTCGTGCTGGCGGACCTCATCAGCGGTGCATTGCTCCAGAAAATGGCTGCCACGGGCAACTCCAGCCGAAACGCGTTCTCGGAAGCGACACGATTCGTTAACCAAGATGCTGTTCATCGACATGACGTATTGTGGCATGGACGCCTGTCTGCGTCGGTCAAGTCCATGCTTGTCAGGAAGAGGGCTGAAAGGCTCTTCATCTGGGCGGAACCTGAAATCGCCCGAAACAAAAGAACGTGCAAGGCATGAACGTGAGCGAAAACGTGCAAAACGCCCCCCGTGCTTCCCGTCTTTGGACACTGCCTGCCATCATCGCAGCGTTCCTTTGCCTGTGTGTCACCGGCGCGTTCGCGGAGACGCGTGCTTTGAAGATTCAACATCTCCATACGGGCGAGAAGGCTGAAATCGTCTTCAAGCGCAATGGGCGCTATGATCCGGCGGGATTGAAGAAGATCAATCTCATGCTGCGCGACTGGCGTCGCAACGAACCGACGAAGATGGATCCGCGCCTGCTCGATCTTGTCTGGCAGGCCTATCGCGCCAGCGGCTCGAGAGCCTATATCCACGTGGTCAGCGCCTATCGGTCGCCAGCGACGAACGCCATGCTGCGCAGCCGCTCGAAGGGCGTGGCTCGGGAAAGCCAACACATGGTTGGCCGCGCGATGGACTTCTTCCTGCCGGATGTGCCGCTGAAGAAGCTGCGCGACATCGGCCTCAAGATGCAGGGCGGCGGCGTAGGCTATTACCCGACCTCGGGCTCGCCTTTCATACATATGGATGTCGGCAATGTGCGGCATTGGCCCGGCATCAGCCGCCAGGAACTCGCAAGGGTATTCCCGAACGGCAATACGCTGCATGTGCCGAGCGACGGCAAACCGCTGCCCGGTTATGGGCAGGCGTTTGCCGCCTACAAATCGCGCAAGGGCGCCGGCACGCCCAACATCGACCTGGCAAGTGCCGACGGCGGCCAACGCAGGCCGGCGCGCGGCCTGCTGGCGACGCTTTTGGGTGGGCGCGGCGCGGACGAGACCGATGATGTCGCCGAAGGGGTGCCGGCGCCACGCAAGCCGGCCAAGTCCGTTGAACCCAGGCCCGCCGGCATCGCAATCGTGCCGCCGCAGGATGCCCAGCGCGCCGACATCCAGATGGCTTCCGTCGATAGGGCCGAAGAATCGCCGATTGGACCGGAGGGGAAGACGCCTGAAGCGATCGTCATGGCGATGGCGCCGGGCTCGGTGCCGCTGCCAGCCTTCGCCCCGCGCAGCGGGTCCACGACCAGCATTCCGACCCCGCAACTCGCGCCGCTTGCAGCAGCCAACGCTTCCACCGCGCGGGCCGAACTGGCCAATCCAACAGCAACCGATGCTGAAATTCCCTCGGGCAAGTCGGCCGATCCCGCGGGCGGCGCGCCGGACATGGTGGCGTTCAACATCCCGTTGCCGACATGGCGACCGGAAAGCCCGACGCGCCAGCTTGGAGCAGACAAATCCGGCGATGCGGTCGCTGCCTTGCTGGCCTTGAACCACGCCGATGACGGCCACAATGGGTTGGCCGGCCAGCGGGTCTCGGTTGCCCAATCGAAGCCCGAAGATCGCGTCAGGACCAGCCCGAAGGCCGACCGTGTCCAGCCAAATCTCGATCCCCAAGCCACTGCGGTCATCGTGCCGGCAGCGTTGTCCCGGCCGATTGAGACAGGTCGTGGTATCGCCGGCGGAGCTAGCACTGCGGCGGCGCCCGTCATTGCCGCCAATCTCATCCGCACAGCGCCGGAGCACATCTATCTCGATGGATTCCAGCCGCGAGGACAGACCTCCGATCACCGGCGCTTCACCGGTTCCGCGGTCAAGTTCCTGCCCATCGCCAGCTTCAAATAGACGCCAGCCCTCGTTCGAGCCGACGTGGATGTGTTGCACGACTGGCTTGGCTGCCATGGGATAGCAAGTCATGCCGAACTCTCGATGGCTCTGTAAGAGAAGTTCCAAATTTGACAAACATGGGTGAAATTGTAAGATAATCGTCTTTCCGTCGGCGATGGGCGATGACAATGTCGATCCGCGAAGAACTGGCCAATACGACCGTGGCGTTCACCTCCGCGGAAGAGAAGATCGTCCAGGTCCTGCTCGCTGATTATCCGATGTCGGGGCTGGGCACCGCGACCCGGCTGGCACGGCGCGCCGGCGTCAGCGACCCGAGCGTGACGCGGCTGATGAGCAAGCTTGGCTATGTCGGCTTTGCCGATTTCCAGGCACGCCTGCTCACCGAAGTTGAATCCAGGCTGCATTCGCCGCTTTTGATGATGGAGGCCAAGCGTCCGGGCGGCTCCAGCGAAGGCACCGCACTTGCCTATTTCCATTCGGTTTCCGACAGCCTGGAGCGCACGCGCACGGCCGTGCCGGTGCAGGCCTACACGCGCGCCGTCAACCTGCTGCTGGAGAGCAAGGGGCAGGTCGTGCTGCTGGGCGGCCGGTTCAGCCGGCATATCGCCTCCATGCTGGCCGGCTACCTCCTGCAGTTCCGCTCCGGCGTGCGCGACATCGGTTCGTTGAGCCCCGCCGATTTCGACCTGTTGATCGACCTTGGCAAGCGCGACCTCCTCGTCGTGTTCGACTACCGGCGCTATCAGTCGGACGTGGTGAGCTTTGCCCAGCAGGCCAAGGAGCGCGGCGTCTCCATCCTGCTGTTCACCGATGTCTGGCTGTCGCCGATATCTGACATAGCGGACCTGACCATGGTCGCGGCGATCGACGCCAACTCGCCGTTCGACACCCTGGCGACGGCCGTTGCCCAGATGGAAACCGTGTTCGCCCACGCGCTGGAAGGCCACGGCGCCGGGGTGCGCAAGCGCATCGAGGACATCGAGAAGATCCGCAGTGCCAATGCGGTCACGCTCGATACCGTCCTGTCGTCATCGGCCGACGACGCCGCCAAAACCACAAGGAAATAGTGTCGTTGCGCCCAGTGCAGCGATGCAAAGCGCCGCGACGCAGAGAAGGAAGCGACGATGCCCGACAACCAGACTACCATCGATGCCGTGCAGGCTGAGATCGAGACCGATCGCGACTGGTTGATCGGGCTGACCCGCGACATGGTTCGCATCCCTTCGGTCAATCCCAAATTCGAGCCCAACCCGGCGATCAACCGCGAGGCGGATGTCCAGGCGCTGCTCGAACCGATCCTCAAGCAGGACGGGTTCAGGACCGAGCAATGGGATGTCTTGCCCGGTCGGCCCAATCTGGTCGGCGAATGGGCGGGAGACGAGGATCGCAGCCTGATCCTGTGCGGCCATATCGACGTCGTGCCGGTCGGCGCGATGAAGGACTGGTCGGTCGATCCGTTCGGCGGCGAGATCACCAATGGCCGCCTCTATGGCCGCGGCGCCGTCGACATGAAGGGCGGCGTCGCCGCTTGCATCGCCGCCGCGCGCGCGATCCGCAAGGCGGGCATCACGCTGCAGGGTCGGCTCGCCATCCACTCGGTCGTCGACGAGGAAGCCGGCGGCTTCGGCGCCATGGATGCGGTGAAGAAGGGCAAGCTCGCCAAGGCGGTGCTGGTCGCCGAACCGACATGGGGCGATGTCCTGCCGGTCGAAGGCGGGCTTGAATGGGCGCGGGTGACGATCCGCGGGCGCAACGCCCATTCGGCGCTGCGCTACAACGAGATCTATCCGCAGCGCCACGACAAGGAGCGGCTGGAGCCGGGCGTCAACGCCATCGAGATCGCCGCCCGTTTCATCGCCGCCGTGCGCCATTATGAGCTGGACCGGACGCGGGCAAAATCGCATCCATTGCTGCCGCTCGGCATGAACACCATCAACATCGGCGTCATGCATGGCGGCACCGGCCTTGGCCAGCACGGCCTGCCGACCGTCATGACCAACCCGGCCATCATTCCCGACGTCGCGGTGCTCGATCTCGACATGAAATTCCTGCCCGATGAGAACTCGGCCGACTACCGCCGCGATTTCGAGACGTTCGTCCACCATTTCGCCCAGACCGATGCGTGGCTGCGCGACAACCCGCCTGCGATCCAATGGGAGCTCGGCGGGCTGTATTTCCCGCCGATGAACACGCCGGTCGATCATCCGCTGGTGACATCGCTGATGAAGCGCAAGGCCATGGTCGGCAAGGCGCCGCAGGCGCGCGGCTTCGTCGCCGTGTGCGATGCCGCGCACTATGCCGGCGCCGGCGTCGACGGTGTCATCTTCGGCCCGTCAGGCGACGGGTTTCACGGTTCCGACGAATATGTCGAGGTCGAATCGGTGGTCGAGACCGCCAAGGTGATCGCCGCTTCGGTCATCGACTGGTGCGGCATCCGCTGAGGCGCAGCCGCTATTCCGAGCCGATCAGCCCGGGCGCTTCAGGCGTCCGGCGACGGCGCCCCATGAAGCCTTGATCATGCCGACCAGTCCGCTCGGATAGGCCAGCATCACGCCGATGATCAGCACCGCCGTGATCATCGGCCGCCACGCGCCGAAATCGGCCATCCATTCGGCGAAGATCGTCAGCACGAAGGAGGCGACGATGGCGCCGTAGATGGTGCTGGTGCCGCCAAGCAGCACCATCGACAGGATGATGGTCGCGAGACTCATGCCGAAGACGTCGATCGAGGCATTGCGCTGGTAGGCGGCGTAAAAGGCGCCGGCGATGCCGGTGAAGAAGGCGCTCGCGGCAAGCGTCAGCATGCGCTGGCGCACGATCGAGACGCCGCGGCTGACGGCGTATTCCTCATTGTCGCGCAAGGCGACGATACTTGCCCCGGCGCGTGAGCGCACAAACACGCGCAGGAACAGCGTACTTGCCACCAGCAGTGCCAGCGCGATGTAGAAATAGGCGAACTTGCCGTCGCGGACCATGTTGTGGTCGAAGATATAGAGTCCGGGAATGCGCACCAGCCCTTGCGTGCCGCCGGTGATGGCCGACTGGCTGATGATCACCTGCATCACCAGCTGCGCGAAGCCGAAAGTGACCAGGATGATGTAGATGCCCTTCAGCCGCAGGATCGGGATGGTCACCAGGATCGCCGCCAGGGTTGCGATGACACCGCTGGCAAACAGCGCGATCCACGGGTCGAATTCGGCCAGCTTGGTCAGCAGGCTGTAGGCATAGACGCCGATGCCGAACAGCGCCAGATGGCCGAAATTGAAGACGCCGCCATAACCGAGGCTGAGGTCCCAGTTCGAGGCGACGATCGCATAGATGAAGGCCATGATCAGGATGTGGCGGGCATAGGGGTCACCGAAGATCAGCGGCAGCAGCGCCAGCAGCGCGAAGCCGAGCACGAAGCCGATGGCCTCCTGCTTCCACGGCGTGCGGCCTGGAGCGATCGGGGTTGCCGCCTCGGCGTGGCCAGGCGCGGTCAGCGATGTCGTGTCGGTCATGCTAGGCCTCGGGAACGGCTGGCAAAGATGCCCTCGGGGCGCACCATCAGGGTCAGGATGAGCACGCCGAACAGCAGTGCCGGCGTCCAGTACAAGCCGAAATAATAGCTGCAGGCTGCCTCGAAGAAGCCGATCAGATAGGCGGCGAAGATCGGACCCGATATGCTCGATATGCCGCCGAAAACGACGACGATCAGCGCCTTGAGCAGCGGGTCGCTGCCCATCACCGGCGACATGAAGCGGTAGCCGCCCATGAAGATGCCGGCTAGCCCGGCCAGCGAAGCGGCAATGGCGAAGGCCAGCCCATAGAGCGCGGTGACGTTCAGCCCGACAAGGTGGCTGGCATCTTCATTTTGCGCCACGGCGCGCAGCGCCAGCCCCAGCCGCGTGCGGTTGAGGAACATCCAAAGTGCGGCCAGGATCAGCGGCGTGATCACGATGATGGCGATCTGGTGCAGGGAGACGCCGACGCCCCCGATGGTGGCGTTGCCGGCGATCAGCGCCGGGATCTGTTTCGAGCGCGGTCCCCAGATGGTCAGCGCGCCGTTCTCGATCAGCGACCCGGCCGCCAGCGTGGTGATGACGACGACCAGCACGATGTTGGGTCGGCCGATCAGCGGCCGCACGACGCTCGCCTGCAGGATCCAGCCGACGCCGGCCATGACGACGACGGCGATCGGAAAGGCGACCGCCGCCGGCAGGCCGAGTTCGACCAGCTGCCAGGCGATGTAGGCGCCCAGCATCATGAACACGCCATGGCTGAAATTGAACACGCCGATCGTCGTCCAGACCAGAGCCAGCCCGACCGCCATCATGGCGTAGAGCGAGCCCTGGAACAGGCCGCCGAACAGGATTTCCGCCAATGCGCTCATCTTCGGATTTTCCTAATGGCCAAAATACATCGACATGATCTCGCCGTGGTCGAGGCTTTCGCCCGGCTTGATCTCGGTCGCCACCGCGCCATGGTTGACGAGGTAGAGTTGCTGCGTCAGCTCCAGCAGGAATTCGATATCCTGCTCGACGACGATCAGCGGCACGCCGCCGCGCGAAATGTCCATGACGGAGGCGCAGAGTTCGTCCTTGATCTTGGGCGCCAGCCCCAGCGTCGGCTCGTCCAGGATCAGCAGGCGCGGATGGCTCATCAGCGCGGTGCCGATCGACACCATCTGGCGCTCGCCGCCCGACAATGTGCGCACGCGCTGGCGCCAGCGTTCCGCCAGTTTCGGAAACAGCTTGATCACCTTCTCACGGTTCTCCGCCTCATGCGGCCGGGCCCTTGGCGAATAGGCGCCGAGCGCCATGCAGTCGGCGATCGAGAGATCGGGAAACAGCCGGTTGCCTTGCGGCACATGGATCAGACCGGCGCCGACGATGGCGCGTGCGCTGCGGCCGGCAATGTCTTGCCCGTCGAACAGAATGCGGCCATTCTTCGGCTGCAGCAGCCCGGAGACTGCGCGCAGCAGCGTCGTCTTGCCATGGCCGTTGGGGCCGAACAGGCCGACATTGCCGAAACGGCCGGCCTCCAGCGAGATATCGTGCAGCACGGTGACGCGGCCATAGCCGGCGGTGACGCCTTCGACGCTGAGAATGGGGTTCACGCCGCCGATCTCCTCGTGCCGAGATAGGCTTCGATGACGCGCGGGTCCGCGATCACGCCGGCCGGGTCGCCAGCGGCCAGGACGCGGCCATTGTTGAGCACCAGCAGGTGCCGAGAAAGGCTCATCAGGAAGGTCAGCACGTGCTCGATCAGAAGGATGGTGATGCCGCGGTCGGCGGTGCGGCGGATCAGGCTGATCGATGTCTCGATCTCGGGCTTGGTCAGGCTCGATGCCGGCTCGTCGAGCAAGAGCATGCGCGGCTGCATGGCAATCGCGGTGGCAAGCATCAGGCATTTGCGCTCGAACACGGACAATTCGCCGGCAAGCCGGCCGAACGACCGAGATCCCAGGCCGACGAACTCCAGCGCCTCGGCGGCGGCATTGCGGGCCGTGGCCGCTGTCTTTTCCTGCTTACCGTAACTGGCGCCGATCAGCGCGTTCTCGAACACGGTCAGCCCGTCGAAGCTGGTCTCGCGCTGAAACGTGCGGGCGAGGCCGAGGCGCGCGATGGCGTGTCCCGATTTGCCGTTTATGGCAATGCCGTCAAAGCGGATCTGGCCCCGGTCGGGGCCGAACGGTATGCCGGTGATGATGTTGAACAGCGTGCTCTTGCCGCTGCCGTTCGGGCCGGCGATGCCGAAGATCTCGCCGGCCTCGACCTTGAACGACACGCCGTCGACGGCCTTCAGCGAACCGAAGGCCTTCGACACGTCGTCCAGTTCAAGCAGGGCCATTCCCTACTTCATCCAGGGCTGGAGCTTGAAGGCGCCGGTGGCGTATTTTTCCGGCGAGATCAGCGTGCGCTGGCCATCCCAGATCTGGAAGAAGGTGATCGGAATATAGTCGTCGCCCTGCGTGGCAAGGTGGGTGGCGGGATCGAATTTCAGCCGCCCTTCCGCGACCTGCTTGTCGGTCTCCGACAGCGCCTTCATGATCGCCGCATGGTCGGATGCGCCGCCGACCTTCTTGACCGCGTCGAAATAGACATTGGTCATTTCGTAGAGGCCGACGCCGTAGGTGCCGCTCTCGACGCCGTATTTTGCCTTGAACTTGGCCGCCACCTCGTCGGCGCGCGGGTTCTTCGGGGTCGTCAGCGCGCCGCCGAGCAGATTGTAGATGACACCATCCGACTTCTTGCCGGTCAGCTCGACGAATTCCGGAACGCTCGGTGCGTATTGCAGGAAGACGAGGCTCTTGGTCGGCTGCTCGAGGAACTGGTTCAGGAACGACGCCGAATTGCCCGGCAGATAGTCGGTGTTGATGACGACATCGGGAACATTCTCGCGCACCTTGGCGAGGATCGAACGCCAGTCGGTCACTTCGCCGAACGGCACGATCTCGTCGACGGTGATGGTCCAGCCCTTCTCCTTGAAGGTCTTCTTCATGCCTTCGGAGATGGTCTTCGAATAGGCATTGTCGGACGAGATGATGGCGACCTTCTTGGTCGGCAAGGTGATCTTGCCGTCGGCCGCGAGCTTCTCGACGAACAGGGTGACGTCGGTGTTGTAGGCGTCGAAGGAAGGCGTCAGCGACCAGCAGCACATGTATTTATCGGGGCTCGGCGCGATGATGTCCCTGGTCTGCTGCGAGGTGGCCGCCAGCATGTAGGGCATTTCCGCTTCGGCCATGTTGTCGATCTCGAAATTGGTCAGGCTGGCATAGCCGGTCAGCATGAAGTGCACGCCCGGATCGCCAAGCAGGCGCTCGACCGCGCTGGTGACGTTGCCGGCGGACTGATCCTTGACGTCGCCGACCACCAGTTCGAACGTATCCCCGGCAACGCCGCCGGCTGCGTTCGCCTCGTCGATGGCCATCTGCACGCCGCGCTGGAATTCCTGGCCGTCCGCCGCGGCAGGGCCGGTCAGCGGCGCAAGCAGGCCGATCTTGACGACGTCGGCAAAGGCGGGGGCGGCAGATGCGGCAAACATGCCGATCAGCGTCGTGCTCATCAGCATATGGCGGATTCGACTTGCGGCGGATTTGGGCTTCATCGTGCTGTTCCCTGTTTTCCTCCCGTTCATCGGGAGTTGGATAATTGACAATCTACGCATAATTGTTCTTATTTGAAAAGGATTTTTCAACGCAACCTGGCCGGGAAGATGGTTCCCGCAAAGGTATGGAAGCCGTGGCGCTTTGCTGCGCAACTGTATTAAAACAGGGCAATTCCCCCGACGGAGCGGACAATGGCGATCTCGCAGAAGACCCTTGAAACCAGCCACGGCAAGATCGCGGTTCGCCAGACCAGTGGCGAAGGCACCGCTGTCATGCTGATCCACGGCAATTCATCTTCCAGCGCCGTTTTCCGCAACCAGTTGGACAGCCCGTTGGGCGAGCGCTACCACCTCATCGCTCCCGACTTGCCAGGCCATGGAGCGTCCGCCGATGCGATCGATCCGGAGCGTTCCTACAGCATGGAAGGCTATGCCGATGCCATGACCGAAGTGCTCGGGCTGCTCGGCATCGACAAGGCCATCGTCTTCGGCTGGTCGCTCGGCGGCCATATCGGGCTTGAGATGATCGACCGCTTTCCCGGCCTGCTTGGCCTGATGATCACCGGCACGCCGCCCGTCTCGCCCGAGCAGGTCGGCAACGGCTTCAAGCCGAGCCCGCATATGCACCTTGCCGGGCAGGAAACCTTCACTGACGCGGATGTCGAGGCCTATGCGCGCAGCACCTGCGGCGAGCCGTTCGAGCCGTTTCTCATCGACACGGTGGCGCGCACCGATGGAAGGGCGCGGCGCCTGATGTTCGAAAAGTTCGCGGCCGGCACCGGGCGGAACCAGCGCGAGATCGTGGCCGGCAAGACGCCGCCGATCGCCGTTCTGAACGGCATCGACGAGCCATTCGTCAACACCGATTTCGTCTCCGCTGTGAAATTCTCCAATTTATGGGAAGGCAAGGCCCATCTGCTCGACAAATCCGGCCACGCGCCGTTCTGGGACTCGCCGGATCGTTTCAACCCGGTCTTCGCCCGCTTCCTGGCAAGCTTCGACAGAGCGTAGGTCCGTCGGAAAACCGGCGCCACAGACCCCGCCCTCGAGACAGGTGGGTGACAATCGCGCGCATCTACCGTATATTGACATAAAGATATCCTTATGTGACATGAAAAGGCCTGTCGCCAAAGGGATAAAAAATGTCGCAGAATTCTGCATCGCTGGACGCATTGTTCGGCCCCGTCGCGGCAAAACCGGACGGCTCGGAAGTGCTTGCCGCGCTGACAGCGGCGGCACGCGAGCGCATTCTCATCCTCGACGGCGCTATGGGCACGCAGATCCAGGGCCTCGGCTTTGACGAGGACCAGTTTCGCGGCGAGGCCTTCGCCGGCTGCGCCTGCCACCAGCAAGGCAATAACGATCTTCTGATCCTGACGCAGCCGAAGGCGATCGAGGAGATCCATTATCAATACGCCATCGCAGGCGCCGACATCCTCGAAACCAACACCTTCTCCTCGACCTCGATCGCCCAGGCCGATTACGGCATGGAGGATGCCGTCTACGCGCTGAACCGCGATGGCGCGCGGCTGGTGCGGCGCGCGGCGGTGAGGGCCGAGCAGGAAGATGGCAAGCGCCGTTTCGTCGCCGGCGCGCTGGGGCCGACCAACCGCACCGCGTCGATGTCGCCCGACGTCAACAATCCCGGCTACCGCGCCGTGACCTTCGACGATCTGCGCCTCGCCTATGGTGAGCAGTTGCGCGGCCTGATCGACGGCGGCGCCGACATCATCCTGATCGAGACGATCTTCGACACGCTGAACGCCAAGGCCGCGATCTTTGCAGCGGAAGAGATCTTCATCGAGAAGGGCGTGCGCCTGCCGGTGATGATTTCGGGCACCATCACGGACCTCTCCGGCCGCACGCTGTCGGGCCAGACGCCGACCGCCTTCTGGCATTCGGTGCGCCATGCCAACCCTTTCACCATCGGCCTCAATTGCGCGCTCGGCGCCAATGCGATGCGGGCGCATCTGGCCGAAATATCAGGCGTCGCCAACACCTTCACCTGTGCCTATCCGAATGCCGGTCTGCCCAATGAATTCGGCCGGTATGACGAGAGCCCGGAATTCATGGCCGCGCAGATCGAGGATTTTGCCAGGGAAGGCTTGGTCAATGTCGTCGGCGGCTGCTGCGGCTCGACCCCGGAGCACATCCGCGCCATCGCAGAGGCGGTGCGGAAGTATCCGCCGCGCGCCATTCCTGACATCACGCCGAAGATGCGCCTGTCCGGGCTGGAGCCGTTCACGCTCACCGAGGAGATCCCCTTCGTCAATGTCGGCGAGCGAACCAATGTCACGGGGTCGGCCAAGTTCCGAAAACTGATCACGGCGGGAGACTATGTCGCCGCGCTCGACGTCGCCCGCGACCAGGTCGCCAAGGGCGCGCAGATCAGCGACATCAACATGGACGAGGGCCTGATCGATTCGAAGAAGGCCATGGTCGAGTACCTCAACCTGATCGCCGCCGAGCCGGACATCGCCCGCGTTCCTGTCATGGTCGACAGTTCGAAATGGGAGATCATCGAGGCCGGGCTGAAATGTGTGCAAGGCAAGCCGCTGGTCAACTCCATCTCGATGAAGGAAGGCGAAGAGGCTTTCCTGCATCATGCCAGGCTGGTGCGGGCCTATGGCGCGGCGGTGGTCGTCATGGCTTTCGATGAGGACGGCCAGGCCGACACCAAGGCGCGCAAGGTCGAGATCTGCACGCGCGCCTACAAGCTCCTGACCGAGCAGGCCGGCTTCCCGCCCGAGGACATCGTCTTCGATCCCAATGTCTTCGCCATTGCCACCGGCATCGAGGAGCACGACAATTACGGTGTCGACTTCATCGAGGCGGCCGGCGAGATCACCGCGACGCTGCCGCATGTTCATATCTCCGGCGGCGTGTCGAACCTGTCCTTCTCGTTCCGCGGCAACGAGCCGGTGCGCGAGGCCATGCATGCCGTGTTCCTCTACCATGCCATCCAGCGTGGCATGGACATGGGCATCGTCAATGCCGGCCAGCTCGCAGTCTACGATACGATCGAGCCGGCACTGCGCGAGGCCTGCGAGGATGTCGTGCTCAACCGCATGCCCAGGGCCGGCGGCACCGCCACCGAACGCATGCTGGAGATCGCCGAACGCTTCAAGGGCACGGCGGGCCAGGAAGCCAAGGAGCGCGATCTCGCCTGGCGCGACCTGCCGGTCGAACAGCGGATCAGCCATGCACTGGTCAACGGCATCACCGAATTCATCGACGCCGACACCGAGGAAGCGCGGCTTGCCGCCGAGCGCCCGCTGCATGTCATCGAAGGCCCGCTGATGGCCGGCATGAACGTCGTCGGCGACCTGTTCGGCGCGGGCAAGATGTTCCTGCCGCAAGTGGTGAAATCGGCGCGGGTGATGAAGCAGGCCGTCGCCGGACTGCTGCCGCATATGGAGGCCGAGAAGCTGGCCAACGCCGCCAACGGCATCGACAATGGCGAACGCCAGACAGCGGGCAAGATCCTGATGGCGACGGTCAAGGGCGATGTCCATGACATCGGCAAGAACATCGTCGGCGTCGTGCTCGCCTGCAACAATTACGAGATCGTCGATCTCGGCGTCATGGTGCCGGCAGCGAAAATCCTGCAGACGGCGCGCGACCAAAATGTCGACATCATCGGCCTGTCCGGCCTGATCACGCCATCCCTCGATGAAATGGTGCACATGGCCGCCGAGATGGAGCGCGAAGGCTTCGACATTCCGCTGCTGATCGGCGGCGCAACGACCAGCCGCGTGCACACGGCGGTGAAGATCCACCCGCGCTACACCAAGGGCCAGACGGTCTACGTCACCGACGCCAGCCGGGCGGTGGGTGTCGTGTCGTCCTTGCTGTCGAACGAGACCAAGGGCGGCTATGTCGACACGGTGCGCACCGAATACAAGAAGGTCGCCGATGCGCATGCCCGCTCCGAATCCGACAAGCAGCGGCTGCCGCTGGCCAAGGCGAGGGCTAATGCGCACCGGATCGACTGGTCTGCCTACGAGCCGCCGAAGCCGTCCTTTACCGGCGTCAAGGTATTCGAGAACTGGGATCTCACCGAACTCGCGCGCTACATCGATTGGACGCCGTTCTTCCAGACCTGGGAACTGAAGGGCCGTTATCCCAAAATTCTCGAAGACGAGGCGCAAGGCGCCGCCGCGCGCCAGCTGTTCGAGGATGCGCAGGCGATGCTGAAGAGGATCATCGCCGAGAAATGGTTCGCGCCGCGCGGCGTCGTCGGCTTCTGGCCGGCCAATGCCGTCGGCGACGACATCAGGCTGTTCACGGACGAAAAGCGGTCGCAGGAACTGGCGACCTTCTTTACCTTGCGCCAGCAGCTGACCAAGCGCGATGGCAAGGCCAATGTCGCACTGGCGGACTTCGTCGCGCCAGCGGAGTGCGGCAAGCCGGATTACATCGGCGGCTTTATCGTCACCGCCGGCATCGAAGAGGTGGCTATCGCCGAACGGTTCGAGCGAGCGAATGATGATTATTCGTCGATCATGGTCAAGGCGCTGGCAGACCGCTTCGCCGAAGCCTTTGCCGAGCGGATGCATGAGAAGGTGCGCAAGGAATTCTGGGGCTATGCTTCAGATGAAGCGCTGGCGCCGGACGAACTGATCGGCGAACCCTATCGCGGCATTCGCCCTGCGCCCGGCTATCCGGCGCAGCCCGACCATACGGAGAAGGCGACTTTGTTCCGGCTGCTCGACGGTGAGCGCAATGCAGGCGTGAGCCTGACCGAAAGCTATGCGATGTGGCCGGGCTCGTCGGTCTCCGGCATCTATCTGGCGCATCCAGAAAGCTACTATTTCGGCGTCGCCAAGGTCGAACGCGACCAGGTCGAGGATTATGCGCGCCGGAAGGCGATGCCGTTGGCAGAGGTCGAGCGCTGGCTCGGCCCCATCCTCAACTACGTGCCGGCACATTATGCCGAGGCGGCTGAATAGCGGCGCCATGCGTTCAACAGAATTTGCGCTGGTTGCCGGCTTGTGATCCGTGGCGCGGCGGTTACACCTGCGCGGGCAGCCGTCTTTACAGTTGGAGCGCCGAATGACCTTACTCACACGCCGCAGGCTTTTGAAGACGGCTGCGGTTGCCGGCGCGGGCGGGATCGGGCTTTCGGCGATGGGCCGGCTTGGTGGCTGGGCCGCCGCGACGCCTGAGCCGGTGGTTTTGCAGACGGCAAAGATCCAGGCGAAGCTGATGGATGTCGGCCAGACCAGGGATGTGCTGACCTATGGCAACGCCGGAATGCCGCCCGTGCTCAGGATGAAAAAGGGCGAGCCCTTCGCAGCACGCCTTGTCAACGCGATCGACGATCCGACGACGATCCACTGGCACGGTATTCGCGTTCCCAACAAGATGGACGGCGTGCCGTTTCTGGTACAGCCCTACGTCTACACCGGCGATCATTTCGACTACGCCTTCACGCCGCCCGATGCCGGCACCTTCTGGTACCACCCGCATTGCAACACGCTGGAGCAGATGGGCCATGGCCTGACTGGCGTGATCGTGGTCGAGAATCCCAACGATCCGAAATTCGATGCCGAAATCGTCCTCAATTTGCGCGACTGGCGCCTCGGTGACGACGGCCAGTTCATCGACCAGTTCCGGCCGCGCGATGCCGCGAGAACCGGCACTTACGGCACGGTACGCACCGCCAATTGGCTCGATCAGCCGCAATATGATGCGCCGGCCGGCGGACTTGCGCGGCTGCGCGTCGCCATCACCGACGTGACGCGTATCTACGCTTTTCGCGTCGACGGTGCGGAGGCGAGTATCATGGCGCTCGACGGCAATCCGGTGCCTGAGCGTTTTTCGCCCGACGCCTTGCTGCTTGGACCCGGCCAGCGCATGGAGCTGGCCATACGCATGCCCGACAATGAAGGCGCGATGGTCAGCTTGAGGGACGTCAGGGGCACCAAGCCAAAAATCCTGGCAACCCTGCGCGCGACAGGAAAATCCCTCAAACGGGACATTCGCGATGTTGCTCCGCTGGAGCTCAATCCGGTGGCGGAAGTGGATCTCGCCAGTGCCAGGCATATTTCCCTGGCACTAAGCGCCACGGCGGAGAACGTCCCGAGCGATGGCATCTGCGGTTCGCTTGGCTACAGTTTCTGGGCCATCAACAAAGTCCCGTGGCCAGGCGACACCAAGGACCCGACCGCGCCACTGGCCGAATTGAAGCTTGGCCAAAGCTACGTCATCGACATGGAGAACCTGACGCCGCAATCCCATCCGATGCATCTGCACGGTATGAGCTTCAAAGTGCTGTCATCCTCGACGCGCCGGGTTCAGCCTGTGATTTCCGACACCTATCTCATCCAGCCCAACGAGAAGGTTCAGCTCGGCTTCGTCGCCGACAATCCCGGCGATTGGCTGCTGCACTGCCACATCATCGAGCACCAGAAATCGGGAATGACGAGCTACGTCAGGGTGGTGTGAAGCCGCGTCAGCCTGCGCGTAGCGTCGGTGCCGTCATTTGCGCAATTGCGCCTCGATCTCGTCGAGCACCTTGTCCTTGCCGATGCCGGTGAGGAAGGCGAGGCCCTTGATCACCGGCTTGGTGACCGAAGCGGAGATCGGGGTGGTTGCGACGATGAAGTCGACATTGTCGGCCAGTCCGGGCACTTCGGTGGCCTTCGCCTGCTGGGCATTGAAGGTGAGGCCGCGTTTCTTCATTTCCTCGGTGACGGCGACATTGACCGCGGTCGAGGTGGCGATGCCCGTGCCGCAGGCAAAGAGAATGGTTTTCTGTCTCGACATCTCTGCTTCTCCTTGTTTCAGCCGAGTACGGCTCGCACGTCTTCGAGGGTTCTGGCCGACCTCAAATCATCCAAGGCTTGCGGGTTCTGGATGGTGGCCATGACGGCCTGCAGCGCCTCAATCTGCTTGTCCTTGTCGTTGATGGCAAGCAGGAAGACGAAGCCGACCGGCAGCATCTCGTCGGGATCCTCCATGTTGGCGAAGGTCACTGGTTGCTTCAATGTGCCCATCGCGATGCCAGGCTTCAGCACATGCTCCGGATCGGTGTGCGGCACCGCGACATTGTCGGAGCGTTCCAGCGGCAGTCCGGTCGGGATGGCCAATTCGCGGCGCACGACCGCGTCGGCATAGCTGCTTTTGACATAGCCAAGTCTCTCCAGCCGGCCCGCCAGGATGCGGATGATCTCCTCATTGGTCGAGGCATCGGATCCGAGCACGATCGCGTCGGGGTCCAGAAGCTGCATGAGTCCGTCGGACATTCTTTGCTCCGTCGATGAAATCGTGCGCCCCGGGAAGGGCGCACGATCGGTTTAAGGGTGGACGCTATCAGGTTCAGGCCGTCTCTTCGGCCGGCTCGTCCTCGGCGCCCGCGGCCCGCTCCCAGCCGAGCGGATTGCGGCGGTAGAGGACAAACAATGCCGCGATGACCACCGCGATCACGATGATGCCGACAAGCCCCATCCCCTGGATAGCCTCGATGACCACGTAAGGCACCCACAGGAAGCCGTCGACCACCGAGGTGATCTGCAGCGCGTCCGCCGGCAGCTTGAAGCCCGACGAGACTGCTGCGCTGGTGAACAGCGGCGCCAGCGCGTTGGCGACGTAGAAGCCGATGGCCAGCGTCACCGTGCCGATCACCACCATGCGGAACACGTTGCCTTTGACCAGCGGCGCGGTCATGGCGACGATGAAGGGGATGACCGCAAGATCGGCGAACAGGATCACGCGGTTGCCCGGCAGGATGATGGACAGGATGATCGCGATCGGCACCAGGATCAGCGACGACGAGATCGCGGCCGGATGGCCGATCAGGATCGCCGAATCGAGACCAACGAGAAGCTCTCGGTCACCGGTGCGCTTGCGCACGAACGCCTGTGCGGCGTCGGAGACGGGGATCAGCCCCTCCATCAGGATCTTGACCATGCGCGGCAGCAGCAGCATCACCGCGGCCAGCGTCATGCCGGTGCCCAGAACCTTTGCCAGCACCACGCTGAGATCACCCGCATTGTAGAAGGCGATCGCACCAAGCACGAGGCCGATGATGAGGCCCATCACGACAGGTTCGCCGAACACGCCGAACCTGCGCTCGATGGTGTCCGTGTTGATGTTGATGCGGTTGATCCCGGGAATGCGGTCCATGATCCAGTTGAGCACAATGGCGATCGGCAGGATCTGTGCCGAGGCGAGGTGCGGCACGGAAATGCCGGGCACGCCGTAGAACTGCTGTACCGCGCGCGCCGACCAGTCGGCGAACAGCAGCGAGAGTGCTGCGACAAGTGCTGCGACCGCGATGCCATAGGCCAGATTATCGGTTGCGGCGACGACCAGCGAGCCGACAAAGGCGAAGTGCCAGAAATTCCAGACATCGACATTGAGCGTGCGCGTCATGCGTGTCAGCAACAGCACGATGTTGACGAGGATGCCGACCGGAATGACCCAAAGGCCGACCGACGAGCCGAAGGCGATCGCGGCCGCGGAGGGCCAGCCGACATCGATGATGTCGCGATGAATGCCGGTGTTGGTGACGATGGCCTTGGCAACGTCGCCAATCGACGTGAACATGAGGCCAAGCACCAGATTGATGCCGATGAAGGCGACGCCGATGGTGACGGCGGCGCGAAAAGCCTTGCTGACCTTGGCGCCCAGAACCACGGCGATGATGAAAATGACAATTGGCAGCAGGATCGTCGGGCCAAGCGTATCGATGGCCCCTTTGAGGCCCGCGAGAACAGTATCCATTTTTCCTCCCCTGGAGCCGCGAGCCTTCGCTCGACGCCTCGCAATGATGCTCCATCCAGCCTTTGACGCCGTGGCGCAAAGACACTCCCCGATTTGCCCCAGAGCCGAATGCTTCCCGACTGTCGCGTCGGTGAACATTTGCCTTTGTTGACAAACGAATGTTTTATTGGGGTTGTCCGCTGCATTGTCAATTGGTTGCGCTTCGGCCAATCGAGCCTCGGCGGTCGTCCCTTCCGAGACGATTTCGCGGGAAATTGCCGGTCGCGACCGGGTTTCGTTGGCAAATAGAACCCGTTCCCTGCTATCCGACCTCAAATCACGAAGCTGTGGACATTCCTGCATGACCAACGTCGCCCTGACCGGCCTTGCCCGCGATCTCGCCAGGCGTGCCGCCGAGGGCAGCCCGGTGCGCATTGGCGTCATCGGCTCGGGCGAAATGGGCACCGATCTGGTCACCCAAGGCATGCTGATGCCAGGCATTTCGATCTGCGCCGTCTCGACGCGCCGCCCGCACACCGCGCGCGATGCCATCCGTATCGCCTATGGCGATGAAGCCATGGCGGTCGAAGCCGACACCGCGTCGAAAGTCACCGGCGCCATCGAGAACGGCAAGATCGCCATCACTTCGAACGAAATGCTGGTCACCAATCCGTTGATCGACGTCGTCATCGACGCCACCGGCAAGCCGGGTGTCGCCGCCGACTTCGACCTCATGGCGATGGAGTACGGCAAGCATCTGGTGATGATGAACGTCGAGGCCGACGTCACCATCGGCTGCTACCTGAAACAGCAGGCCGACCGGCTTGGCGTCGTCTATTCGGTGGGTGCCGGCGACGAGCCGTCAAGCTGCATGGAACTGATCGAATTCGCGTCGGCGCTCGGGCTGACCATCGTCTCGGCCGGCAAGGGCAAGAACAACCCGCTCAACCACGACGCCGTGCCGGACGACTATCGCGCGGAAGCGATCCGCCGCAACATGAACCCGCGCATGCTGGTCGAGTTCGTCGACGGTTCCAAGACCATGGTCGAGATGTGTGCCATCGCCAACGCCACCGGGCTGGTGCCCGACGTGCCCGGTATGCACGGCCCCAAGGCCGACCGCGATGACCTCGCCAAGGTGCTGATCCCGCGCGAGGATGGCGGTCTGTTGCTCAGGAAAGGCGTCGTCGACTACACGGTCGGCAAGGGCGTCGCGCCTGGCGTGTTCGTCATCGTCGAGGCGACGCATCCGCGCATCATCGAGCGCATGGACGATCTGCATATCGGCCACGGCCCCTACTACAGCCTGTTTAGGCCCTATCATCTGACCTCGCTGGAGGTGCCGCTGACCGCCGCCCGCATCATGCTTTTCGGCAAGCCCGACATGGTGCCGCTGCCGCGGCCCGTTGCCGAAGTCTGCGCCGTCGCCAAGCGCGACCTTGCCGCCGGCGAGACCTTCGATGCGATCGGCGAGACCTGTTACCGCTCCTGGACCATGACCGTCGGCGAAGCCCGTGCCCAGCGTGCCGTGCCGGTCGGCCTGCTCGAGGGCGGCAAGGTGCTGAAACCGGTCAGGAAGGGTGAGTTGCTGACGTCGGACAATGCGGCGCCCGACCAGACGACAAGGCTGTTCGCCTTGCGCCAGCTTCAGGACGAGATGCTGTACGGGGCCTGAAAGGACCACGCTGGCGCTGCTACGACAAATGATAGATTGTGGGGCAAATGTCGCCAAGGTCGGTCACATGAACCTTCGAATCAGGAATCCGCTTGCCCGCGAACTGGCTCGCCAGCTTGCCGCCAAGCGCAAGGTTTCCATGACCAGAGCGGTTATCGAAGCGCTTGAAAGTGAACTGAAGCGGGAAAACGCCCGTATGCCTTTGGCGGAACGGCTGGCTGCAATCGCCGATGATTTGAGGTCCAAAGCGGGCAAGGCTGGCCGGGTCGTGAGCAAGAATGAGATCGATGCCATGTGGGGTGGCGGCCAGAATGACGCCTGACAGGTGCACAGGGGTTGTCACGTTGGAAGGCCTGCTGGCAGCTCGGATTTCGTCGTTCGTTTCGATGGATGATCGTAGACATTCGGGATTGACCGGAGCCTTCCCAACTTCGTCATCCACGGGCGGAGCAGGAGCGAAGCGACGTCGCGGAGACCCGAGGATCCATGCCGTGATCTTGGTCGAGGAATGCAGCGGAGCAGAATTCTGCACCGCAGCAGCGCTTTGAAGTCGCGGCATGGATCCTGGGGTCTGCGCCGCGTCGCTGCGCTCCTTGCTTCGCCC
>NZ_RZTB01000430.1:0-388 GCF_003997735.1 Mesorhizobium sp. M7A.F.Ca.MR.148.00.0.0
CCACGGGCGGAGCAAGGAGCGTAGCGACGCGGCGCAGACCCGAGGATCCATGCCGCGACTTCTGAGCGCGCGCCACGGTGCAGAATTCTGATCCGCTGTACTCTTTGGCCAAGATCACGGCATGGATCCTAGGGTCTCCGCGACGTCGCTTCGCTCCTGCTTTGCCCTAGGATGACGAACGTTCGCTTGGGTAAGACCTTCGAGCAGCGGCAAGGTGCGACTCACGTGAAACATCGGTGCCCCCGATGACTCACGTGAAACACATGCGATGGCGGTGCAAGGCTGTTTCACGTGAAACGACTCGCGGAGTTTCCTTGACAGCCAAGCCTCGCAGGGACATGTGTCCCTCATTGGAGTCTGGGAAGTTTGTGATGACCAATCACTATGA
>NZ_RZTB01000431.1:0-388 GCF_003997735.1 Mesorhizobium sp. M7A.F.Ca.MR.148.00.0.0
GGCGTTCGCTCATCACGAGCGCAACGCGGCAGGAGGGGCAAGTCATGCCAAGGAGAGAAGGAGATGTCATACGGCGCTCCAAACCAAAAAAGAAGGAACCCGCTCGACCGAAAAGGATGAAAACGGGCCCGTTACAGCGGTCCGACATCACAGTCGCCAAAAGCGACAGTCAGAGGGGCCCGGCCCGCAGGGGACAATTAGGAATGCAGCGCCGCGCCTTCAAGGGGCGATATTGCCCGCAAGAGTGATTCGTTCGCCATCTCGCTCAGACCGTCACCACGATTTCAAATCGTCACCACGATTTTGCCGAACTGCTGGTTCGATTCTAGGTAACGGTGCGCCTCGACGATTTGGTCGAACGCGAAGGTCCTATCGATGATCGGCTTTA
>NZ_RZTB01000432.1:0-387 GCF_003997735.1 Mesorhizobium sp. M7A.F.Ca.MR.148.00.0.0
CCCCTCCGCGGAAGGTCTTCCAGCAGAAAAAGGTCGTCACCAAGAAAGTCGTCAAGCCGGTTGAGGACGAAACCGTTCCCCCGCCTGTAATCCCCACTATGGGGGGCGGCGGCTCGAGCGGCGGCGGCTGGGGAGGTTGACCATTGTAAGTGCTGATGGGCAGCCGGCTGCGACGGCCATGATTGCAGCTGAGTCGACTTCGTATCAGCAGACTGCAGTCTTCGTGAGCGTTTACTTCGACTTTAGCCACCATCCTGCAACTCAGGCTGGAGTGGATTTTCCCCTTTGCGGGCGATCAGTGGAGATGCTCGCCAAGCGCGAGCAACTGCTCTATGCTTTTGCCGGCACCGCATGATGGTGATGCGAAAACGGAAGTCTGTTGTCCTG
>NZ_RZTB01000433.1:0-386 GCF_003997735.1 Mesorhizobium sp. M7A.F.Ca.MR.148.00.0.0
TCCGCGACAGGCTGGTGGCGACGGTGGCAAAAATCCCGCCGGCGCCGCAATTCCTCGCCTCGATGGTGGCGGGAACCGTGATCGATCCGTTCAGGCGGATTGGACTTGAGGAAACGCGGTGGGATTTCGGACAAAATCCGGATCATGATACGACCGCATCCTAGAGTTTTTCGCATCAGACCGATCCGCATGAACGTTGTCATCTCCGGGGTCCGAAAATCGCTAGACCTGATACGGGTCGTTGCGTCTGTCCTGGCCACGTCGGTCGTGATGCTGCCCTTGCCGCAGGCGCAAGCCCAGACGCCAGGTCAGGCCAGCCAGCAGGCTCCGGCAGACAGTGAAGCGGCGCTGAAGGCTCGGATCGATGCGGCCTACAGGCTGATGAT
>NZ_RZTB01000434.1:0-382 GCF_003997735.1 Mesorhizobium sp. M7A.F.Ca.MR.148.00.0.0
GTGCGCATGGCGGACGCCATCATAACACCGGGCGTGTCGTTGCCGGCAAAGACGAGCGGCCGTTCGATGGCGCCGGCCGCGACAACGCAGCGCTTCGCCACGATCCGCCACAGCCGCTGGCGCACCTGATGCTGAGGCGGCGAGGGCAGGTGGTCGTTGACCCGCTCGATCGCGCCATAGGTACCGCCATCATAGACGCCGAACAATGTCGTGCGGGTCATGATGCGGACATCGGGCATATCGGCCAATTCAGCCAGCGTCCGCGACAGCCATTCGGCTGCCGGCACACCATCGATCGTGCCGCCATCCGACAGCAGGCGGCCGCCGGGGACAAAATCCTCTTCGCACAGGATGACGCGGGCACCAGCGCGGCCGGCTGCCA
>NZ_RZTB01000435.1:0-382 GCF_003997735.1 Mesorhizobium sp. M7A.F.Ca.MR.148.00.0.0
GTGCGCATGGCGGACGCCATCATAACACCGGGCGTGTCGTTGCCGGCAAAGACGATCGGCCGTTCGATGGCGCCGGCCGCGACGACGCAGCGCTTCGCCACGATCCGCCACAGCCGCTGGCGCACCTGGTGCTCGGGCGGCGAGGGCAGGTGGTCGTTGACCCGCTCGATCGCGCCATAGGTGCCGCCATCGTAGACGCCGAATAGTGCCGTGCGGGTCATGATGCGGACGTCCGGCATATCAGCCAATTCAGCCAGCGTCTTCGAGAGCCATTCTGTCGCCGGAACACCATCGATCGTGCCGCCGTCCGACAGCAAGCGGCCGCCAGGGACAAAATCCTCTTCGCACAGGATGACGCGGGCACCAGAGCGGCCGGCTGCCA
>NZ_RZTB01000436.1:0-381 GCF_003997735.1 Mesorhizobium sp. M7A.F.Ca.MR.148.00.0.0
GTCGTGGCCGACGCCTTGCCGCCCGAGCAGGCTGAAAGCGAGTTGTGGCGCGTCGACGTGGTTCTCGATTCACTAGACGTGCCGCAGCCGATGCGCGAGCGGCCAATGCAGGCGCTGAGCGGCGGTTGGCAGAGACTGGCGCTGATCGCCCGCGTCTGGGTGACAGATCCGGACGTGCTGCTGCTCGACGAGCCGACCAACCATCTCGACCTTGCTCGCATCGGCCAGTTGGAAACCTGGCTCAACGCATTGCCGCGTGAGGTGCCGGTCGTCATTGCCAGCCACGACCGCGCCTTTCTCGACGCCGCCACCAACCGGACGCTGTTCCTGCGCCCGGAACGGTCGCCCGTGTTTGCCTTGCCCTATTCCCGCGCCAGGCAG
>NZ_RZTB01000437.1:0-381 GCF_003997735.1 Mesorhizobium sp. M7A.F.Ca.MR.148.00.0.0
CGGGCGTGGTCAGCAGGATGTCGGGCGGCACCAGCTTCTGGCGCTGGCGCTTGTGCGCCGGCGTGTCTCCGGTGCGCGTTTCGATGGTGACGGGCAGGCCGATCTCTTCCACCGGCTTGCCGAGATTGCGCTCGATATCGACGGCAAGCGCCTTTAGCGGTGAGATGTAGAGCGTGTGGATACCGCGACGCGCCTGGCCCGGCTTTTTCTTGGGCCGGTTGGCCAGTTCGGTCAGCGAAGGCAAGAACCCGGCCAGCGTCTTGCCAGCACCGGTCGGCGCAATCAGCAGGACTGATTGCCCGGCCTGGGCTTTTGCCAGAAGTTCGATCTGATGGGCGCGCGGCGACCAGCCTTTCTCGCCAAACCATCTGATGAATGGTT
>NZ_RZTB01000438.1:0-380 GCF_003997735.1 Mesorhizobium sp. M7A.F.Ca.MR.148.00.0.0
CTCCAAGACGGCGACCGACATCAAGGACATCCCGCAATCCGTGTCGGTTGTCGGCCGTCAAGAAATCGACGACCAGGGCGCGCAGAAGGCTGATGAGGCCTTGCGCTATACGGCCGGCGTCTTCGCGCAGCCCTTCGGCCCCGACAGCGACACCAACTGGCTGTACATCCGTGGTTTCCAGGCGACGGCCACCGGCACCTACATGGATGGGCTGCAGCTGTTCAGCTACGGCTTCGGCGGCTTCTACGTAGACAGTTTCGGGCTTGAGCGCATTGAGGTGCTGAAGGGACCGGCCTCCGTACTCTACGGCGGCAGTAATCCCGGTGGCCTGGTCAACTATGTCAGCAAGCGGCCGGACTTCGAACGCACGCGCTATGTCG
>NZ_RZTB01000439.1:0-379 GCF_003997735.1 Mesorhizobium sp. M7A.F.Ca.MR.148.00.0.0
TGGACGTCACCGTGCTGCATGTCATGCCGACGCTCATGGAGCGCCAGCTCGATCCGGCGGCCGGCTATCTCTTGCAGCGTGCGGTGGAACAGCGCGGCATCAAGGTCATCACCAAGGCCAACACACAGGCGATCACAGGCAACGGCAAGGTCGGGCAGGTGGAGCTTGCCGACGGCACCATTATCCCAGCAACGCTTGTGGTGATGGCCGTCGGCATCAGGCCGAATTCGGCGCTGGCGAAACAGGCCGGCATCGCCGTCAACAGGGGCATCGTCGTCGACGCCGGCATGCGCAGCAACGATCCCGACATCTACGCGCTCGGCGAATGTGCCGAGGTCAACAGCCAGGTCTATGGCCTCGTCGCGCCGCTCTACGAGAT
>NZ_RZTB01000043.1:0-46076 GCF_003997735.1 Mesorhizobium sp. M7A.F.Ca.MR.148.00.0.0
GCAAGGAGGTGATGCGCAAGTCACCAAGATCGTAGGTCTGATAAAGGTCGCCTGAAGCTATGCGGCGCATTTTTTCCGATCCGTCTGTAAACAATCGACAACATGCGACGGGCCAGCCGCGTCGGCAACCCGCCCCGTCAATTCGATCTATGCCATGTGTGCGTGCGTCGCCTGCCGTGACCGGATGATGCAGTCGGCGAGGCGGTCCGCCTCGTCCAACTCGTCGGTATGATGCTGATATCCGGATGTCGCGATAGCCGCGAACACGACGCCAATCGGGGTTGGACTGCTACATCGACGGGACTGCCATCTGGTCGCGCCCTTTGCCCTGATATATCCGGCTGCATTCCGTTACATGAGTGAAACCGTGAAGACATCCAGCCTGACCGGCGCCGTTTCCCCGATGATCCCGGTACTCGTATGCGCGCTTGCGATCTTCCTGCTGTCCGGGATGGATGCGGCGATGAAGATCCTGGTCATCGCGGTCGGCGTCTACAACACTTTGCTGTGGCGCAGCATGGTCGCGACCGTGGTCGCGGGCACGGCCTGGCTGGCGGGACCGCGCCTAAAGCCAACCGTTCCGGTGCTGAGGCTGCATGCGCTGCGTGCCGCGGTTGTCGGCGTCGTCCTGATATCCTTCTTCTGGGGCTTGGCCAGGCTGCCGCTCGCGGAGGCGATCGGGCTCAGCTTCGTGGCGCCCTTGTTTGCCCTGTTTCTCGCCGCGCTGTTGCTGGGCGAACGGATCCGGCGCCAGGCTGTCTGGGCATCGTTGGCCGGCATCGCCGGCGTCGCCATCATCATGGCCGGCCAGTTCGGGCAGGCAGACTATTCGCAAGATGCCATGCTCGGCACGGCGGCGGTGCTCGTGTCGACGGTGTTCTACGGCTACAATCTGATCCTCGCCCGGCAACAGGCGCAGTTGGCCAAGCCGATCGAGATCATGCTGTTCCAGAACCTTTGCGTTGCCATCCTCCTCGGCCTCGCAGCACCTTGGCTCGCCGTCGCCCTGCCGAGCAATCTTTGGTTTCCTTTGGCCGGGGTGACGGTGCTGTCGCTCGCCGGGCAGTTCCTGATGAGTTGGTCCTACGCCCGCGCCGAAGCGCAATATCTGATCCCGACGGAATACTCGGCCTTCATCTGGGCGGTCGCGCTCGGCTGGTTCTTCTTCGGCGAGGAGGCGACCTGGACCACCTTGACCGGAGCATGCCTGATCGTCGCCGGCTGCCTGATCGCCGCGCGGGCCAATCCAAGGCTTGCCGAGCCCATCGAAATGGCGGTTTGAGCGCCGACGTTCAGCGCCCTGCAGGTTCGCGAAATACCCCAGTCTCCACCTCGTGCATGAAGTGAGCGATGAGAGCCGCGCATTGGCGATGATGCGTTTCGAGAAGCATGTGCCCGCTCTCAAAGACATGGATTTCGACTGCGTCGAGGTCGCGGCTGTAGGCCATGATCTCGTCCAGCGCGAAGAAGGCGTCGTGCCGTCCCCACAGCACGAGGCATGCTGGCTGTTGGTCGCGGAGATAGGCCTGGATTGCCGGGAAGCGCGCGATGTGCGAGCCATAATCGGTGAAGAGTTCGAACTGAATGTCGGTGTTGCCGGGCCTCGCCAGGCGCTCCGTATCGAGATACCAACCCTCGGGCGGAAACAACACCTTCAGGCGCTCGGGGAGACCGCCGATATATTGGTTTCGGGTCCCCTCGAAATTCATCCAGTCCGGCAGTTTGGCGCGGTTTTCTTCAGTCGGTCCGGCGAAGAATGCCTTCGGCGCGTCCCATTCCGGTCCCAGCCCCTCGTCATGAGCATTGCTGTCCTGGGCGATCAGGCCGAGGATGCGATCCGGCTGCCGTGTGGCGAGATGGTAGCCGACGGGCGTGCCGAAGTCAGTGACGTAGAGGAAGAATCGCTGGATGCCGAGGGCCTCGACGAAGGCTTCGATCGTGTTGGCCAGGTTCTCGAACGTGTAGTCATAGGCATCGATGGACGGGGCGGACGAAAAGCCGAAACCGGGCAGGTCCGGCGCCACCACATAGGCTGTCTCCGCCAGCGGTTCGATGACATTGCGATAGACGTGCGACGAAGTCGGATATCCGTGCAGCAGCAGGATTGCCGGTCTGCCGGGGTCGCCGGCATGACGGTAGAAGATGTCGAGGCCGTCGACATTGATGGTTTCGTGGTAGGTCTTGTAACGATTGCTGCACATCCTCTCTCTCCCAGTGGTCCGCGCCGACCTGGCGGTGCTATGGGTTTGACACCACATATCCCTGTGATAGTGGTTACATCATGTAACCGTATAATGCGGTTGATGAGGTTATGTTCCATGGGCGATGCATACACCGAATGGGTGCCGGATCACTTCATCGGCGGGCATCCCGCTTTGGACCTGTCGAATGCCGTGTTCGACCGGCGGGCGCCGGCAGCTGATAATGAACTGTTCAAGTCCGTCCGCGATGTTGCGAACTGGTTCAACGCCTCAGGGCTTGCCGACGATCGCCAGGCGCAGGCCGTTGCCGGGATAGCGGACGGGCGGTTCGTGGAGCGCGTCCGCGAAGTGCGGGAGGCGTCATTTCAGGTTTTCGAGTCAATCGCCGCGGGCCAACCGTCTGCGGTCGAACCGCTAGATCATGTCACCGTTTCACGGAAACGGCGAGCTGCTCTAACTCTTTGTTTTGACGCAATCCCGGACGGAAAACCGCTTAACACTTTTCCTGGAATTGCTCTAGGCGTGTTATTCTCGCGCACGGCAAGCTCGCTTGCCGCCGGCTCTATCGAGTTGGATGGCACCAGACCGAAGCTTGCCCTTGCCCGGTGGCGGGACCCGGACGCCGTCACCGCCTTGCTGGCCATGCTGTCCATCGACGCGTTCTTCACCCTGCCGCGCGACAGGCTGCATTCCTGCCCTCGCTGTGGCTGGCTTTTCCTCGATACGTCGCGAGGCGGCAAGCGGCGCTGGTGCAGCATGCGCACCTGCGGTAACCGCGAGAAGGTCTCGCGCCACCGAGGTCATGCCCATGCCTAGACCCGGGTTAGCCACGTCGCTTGCTGCGGGCAGGGCGGATGCCGGCGCGTCACTCCGGAAGACCGGCCTTGCGAAAACCATCGACGAAATGCTCGAGCGTAGCGGCGTCGCGGAATGGCTCGGTCGTCGCCCAGTGATGGGTTGTGAAATGCGGGTTGCCGACGAGAAACAGCTCGGCCTCCGCGCGCGCCTCGTCGAGCCGGCCGAGTTGGGCCAGGCTTGCCGCCAGGAAACGGCGTGAGCTTGTGCGATAGGTCTCGTCACGGCGCAACGTCTCGATAGCGGCTTGGTAGTCGCGCGCTGCATATTGCGCCTGGCCGAGCGTCAGATAGTACCAGCTCGCCGGAAACGGGTTCAGCCGGAACGCCTTGCCGATGTGCTCGAGGCCTTCTTCGACCCGTCCAGCCAGGACCGCGATGTCGGACAATGCCGCCCAGGTGTCGGCCTCGTTCGGGTCGAGCTCGATCGCCTTGGCGAATTCCGCATCCGCTTCAGTGAAACTGCGCTCATAGGCAAGCAGATAAGCCAGGATCCAGCGACAGCCGGCATCGTTGGGATCGATCGCCACGGCCTTGCGCGCCAACTCCAAGGCAACGCTGCGGGCAGCTTCGGTTGGTCCGCCCCAATGCACCCGTCCCATCCAGTGGTTCATGGCAAGCCAGCGATAGGGCTCGGCGTAATCAGGATCGAGCGACACCGCGCGCGTCAGCATCAGATGCGCTTCCTGCGCCATCTGCGGCGAATCGTCGATCAGCTTGCGCGCCCGCACGCAGAGATCGTAAGCCTCGAGATTGCTGGGTCGGTTGCGCGGCGGCGGCGCGCGCAGACGGCCAAGCAACGCCTCCACAATCTTGGCCGTAACCTCGTCCTGAACGGCAAAGATATCGTCCAGGCCGCGATCGAAGCGTTCCGCCCACAGATGATCGCCGCTCATCGCGTCGACCAGCTGTGCGTTGATGCGCACGCGCCCCGCGGCGCGTCTTGCGCTGCCTTCCAGCAGGTAGCGCACGCCAAGATCCCCGGCGATCTCGCGCACGTCCATCGCTTTTCCCTTGTAGGCAAAGGTCGAGTTGCGGGCGATGACGAACAGGCCGGAGATCCTGGACAGGTCGGTGATGAGGTCTTCGGTCAATCCGTCCACGAAGGAATCCTGCTCGGGATCGTTGCTGAAATTGACGAAGGGCAGCACGGCTATCGATGGTTTGTCGGGCAGCGGCAAGGGTTTTCGCTTGGCCTCGCCGAGCTGTTCGACGGCCCCCGTGAAACGGTAGCCGACGCGCGGAACGGTGGATATCCATTCGCCGTTCTCGCCGACAGGACCAAGCAGCTTGCGCAACTGCGCGATCTGGACAGTGAGGTTGCCTTGCTCCACGGCCGTGCCCGGCCATGCAGCGTCCATCAACTCGGCCTTCCCCAAGATTTCACCGGGCCGCCCGACGAGTGCTGCAAGCAGGCTCAGCCCGCGATAGCCAACGGCAACGGGGACGTCGTTCCGAAGCAGCGTTCCCGCACCCGGATCAAGCACGAACGGACCAAAGGCAAAACGCGATCCCTGCATAGGCGCATCTATAGAGCAATTCCAGGAAAAGTGTGAAGCGGTTTTCTGTTCGGAATTGCGTCAAAACAAAGGGTTAGAGTAGTTTGCCGGTTCCGTGAGCCGGTGAACTGCTCTAGCTCGTTTGGAAGTTTTGAGAACTATTTGGGAGGGCTTAATTACGGCGCCGTCCGTATCGCGCAGAATTCAACCTCATCGAGAGCCCCAGGCCCTCAAACCATATGGAGGTTGCCATGACCAATACACTTGCATCAGCCCAGCGTTGTGCAGCGCGACCGGGAACGCCCGTGCGGCCGGCATCGCGCCGGCTCCTGAAGACCCTGCGAAGCATCATAGCGAGTTGGCACGATCGGACCTGGCGCGAACGGATACGCTTTCGCTGGCAACTCAGGCAGATGTCGAAGGACAATCCGCATCTGATCGACGATATCGGCCTGACGATACAGCAGGTCGAGGGAGAGATCGCCAAGCCCTTCTGGGAACGATAGAGCGAATGCCGCAATTGCGTCGGGCGTCAGCGCACCGCCTCGCGATGGGCGCCCAACCGAGGTCGCTTTGGGCGATATGCATCAGAGGGCATCCATATGTACGCCATTGGTAATCTGAGTGCAGCCGGGCAGGCCGAATTGCTCGGCCCACAGACATAGTGAACCTGCTGCTGCGTTGAGCGCCGCGCCGCGTTCTGTCAGCGAATAGACTACCTTCGCTGGAACCACGGAGAAGACCTTGCGGTCGACAAGGCCGTCCGCCTCCAGTTCTCGCAATTGTTGCGCCAGCATCTTTTCACTGATGCCAGAAAGCGCCTGTTTCAATCGGCCAAATCTGCGCGACGCCGTTCCGAGCTCGCAAAGGATATCTACTTTCCACTTTCCTTCGACCATCCTGACGGCCGCTGCAAAGCCATTGTCCGCGGAATTGTTCATCGCGCGTTCCTTACCTTCTGGTGACCACTTACGCCTGGGTGCGTATCGCGCGCCGCTCGTTTTGACATACCTCTC
The DNA here is from genome assembly GCF_003997735.1 of Mesorhizobium sp. M7A.F.Ca.MR.148.00.0.0. Classification (NCBI taxonomy): domain Bacteria; kingdom Pseudomonadati; phylum Pseudomonadota; class Alphaproteobacteria; order Hyphomicrobiales; family Phyllobacteriaceae; genus Mesorhizobium; species Mesorhizobium sp. M7A.F.Ca.MR.148.00.0.0. Next base: position 5,571 of record NZ_RZTB01000043.1, read on the forward strand.
AAGATGATCACAGCAAAACGCGGTCTGACGCCGCCAATTGATATGGAGTGTGGAATGAAGCTTTCAATCACGGTTATTGGAACGGGCCGTATGGGCTCGGCGCTCGCCGGCAGCCTGCTTCAGTCCGGATACCCGACGACTGTCTGGAACAGAACCAGACAGAAGACCGATCCACTCGCCAGGCTGGGCGCAATCGTCGCGCCCTCCGTCGAGGAAGCCGTGAACGCAGGCGAGATCATCATTGTGAATGTCAGCGACTATGAGGCGACAAAAGCGCTTCTCCACAGTGACGCCATCGCCTCAGCCATTCGCGGCAAGCTGATCGTGGAGTTGACTTCCGGGACGCCAAATGGCGCACGGGAAGCGGCTGAATGGTATAGGGAGCACGGCGCAAGCTACCTTGATGGCGCGATCATGGCGACGCCGGATTATATCGGCACGGACGCCGGAACCATCCTGCTTGCCGGGCCAAGGGCGGCTTTCGACACGAACCGCGATGTGTTTCGCGCTTTGGGTGGCAATGTTCAGCACGTTGGCGAAGAACCAGGGCGTGCGAACGGGCTCGATAGCGCACTACTGGCTATCATGTGGGGCGCTCTGTTCGGGACGCTCCATGCGATCGCCGTGTCGCAGGCCGAAGAGATCGAACTCGGTGAACTGGCGCGGCAGTGGTCCGCGACGGCGCCGGTCATTGACGGCCTGGTGACCGACCTCATCAAGCGGACGAGCGCTGGCCGATTTGCCAGCGATAACGAAACGCTCTCGTCGATCTCGGCGCACCACGGCGCAATGCAGCATCTATTGGAGTTGATGCAGTTCCGCGAAATCGACCGTTCAATAGTCGATGGTTATGATGCGATATTCAAACGGGCCATAGCGGCGGGCCACTTGCACGATGATTTCGCCGCGCTCTCGAACTTTCTGACGACAGGGAAGTAGCATGCCTTTGACGCATCTCATTGATAAGTATTGTGCATCGTGGTCCACCGAAAACGCCGAGAAGCGGCGGGTGTCGCTGTTATCGATCTTGAGCGATGGCGCGACGTATACCGATCCAACCGTTCACGCAGTTGGTGCTGAAGAACTTCTAGCCCACATTGCAGGAATTCAGAGCGAGTATCCGGGTGCATGCATTCTGCGGACCAGCAACGTGGATGTTCATCACGGCGTCGCGCGCTTCGCGTGGAAGTTTGTGATGCCTGACGGTTCGTCTTTACCCGAGGGCCTGGACATCGCTTTTCTGGATGAGGAGCAGAAACGGATTACGCGCATCATTGGCTTCTTCGGTTTGTTGAAACCAGCTCGATCTCTGGCAGAGGGCGGCGTCAGCTAACCGGTCAAAAGCTGACATTCGAACATGTCAGCGCACCGCCTCGCGGTGGGCGCCGGGCAGGCGGGTGGCGATCAGCTTGTCGATGCGGCGGCCGTCGAGATCGACCACCTCGAAGCGCCAGCCCTGGGCGTCGACGCATTCGCCGGTCGCCGGCAAATGGTGCATGTGCGACAGCACATAACCGGCGACGGTTTCGTAATCGCGGTTTTCCGGCAGGTCGATGCCGAGAATATCGGCCATCTCGTCGGCCTGCATGTAGCCGGCGAGCAGCCACGAGCCGTCCTCGCGCTTGACCGCGTTCTCCTCGTCGCCGGCGTCTGTGTCCGCGCGGAACACGCCGGTGATGGCTTCCAGAATGTCGGCCGGGGTGACGATGCCTTCGAAATGGCCGTATTCGTCATGCACCAGCGCCATCGGCACGTCGGATTCCTTCAGCTTCTGCAGCACATCCAGCGCGTCGGCCTGGTCGTAGACGATGGGGGCTGCGCGCACATGCCTGCGCGGGTCGAGCACGCGGCCGGCAAGCAACGCGGCCAGCACGTCACGCGTCTGGACGACGCCGACCATGACGTCGACGCCGCCGTCACCTGCCGGCAGGCGCGAATGCTGGGTTTCCATGAGCAGCTTGCGGATGGCCGCCTCGTCGGATTGCAGATTGATCCAGTCGACCTCGGTGCGCGGCGTCATCACCGCGCGCACGGCGCGGTCGCCAAGCCGCATGACGCCGGCGATCATGCGCCGCTCGTCGGATTCGATGGTGCCGTGATGCTCGGCCTCGGCGACCAGCATCTTGATCTCCTCATCGGTGACCTTCTCCTCGCTTTCGCCGCGCTGGCCGAGCAGCCACAGGATGGTGCGGCCGGAGAAATCGAGCAGGAAGACCAGCGGCGCCGAGACGGTGGCGAGGATGGTCATTGCCGGAGCGACCCTGGCGGCGACCCGCTCGGGGTCACGCAACGCGATCTGCTTGGGCACCAGTTCGCCGACGATCAGCGAGAAATAGGTGATGATGGCGACGACGATGCCGACGCCGAGCGGATCGGCGACGGTCTCGCGGATGCCGGTCGATGCCAGGAACTGCGCCAGCCGTTCGCCGAGCGTGGCGCCGGAAAAGGCGCCGGAGAGGACGCCGACCAGGGTGATGCCGATCTGCACCGAGGAGAGGAACTTGCCGGGATTCGAGCCAAGCTCGAGCGCGCGGCCGGCGCCATTGATGCCTCGGTCGATCATCGCTTTCAGGCGGGCCGGTCGCGACGAGACGATGGCAAGTTCGGACATCGACAGAAGGCCGTTCACACAGATGAGGACGACCACGATAGCGATTTCTACGTATAACATGAGCGGTCAATAGCATTGCGGCGCGGTCTTCGAAAATAGTCCGACGTGATTTTTGAGAAATGACCGGCATTTCGGTCACGCGGCATCCCAGGGCGGCGTCGAAAAATGTTCGACGAGGGCGTCGACGACAACCCGTACCTTTGGCGTGAGCGCGCGCGTTACCGGCCAGACGGCATGCACGACGATGTTCTCGACCAGGCAGTCCGACAGCACCATTTCGAGATCGCCGCTTTTGAGGTTGTCGGCGGCCAGCCATGTCGGCAGGAAGGCGATGCCGCAGCCGGCGAGCGCTGCATCCAGCATCGGTTCGCCATGGCCGAGAACGAGTCGCGCCTTGGGCATGAAGGTTGCGAGATGGCCGTCGGAATGCCTGATCACCCAGGGCCGGACGATGCCCTCGCGACCGTAGCCAATGACGCTGTGATCGGCGAGATCCTCGACCGATTGCGGCCGGCCATGCCTGTCGAGATAGTCGGGAGCCGCGCATATGGCCGAGCGCTGGGCGTAGAGGCGCCTGGCCGCAAGCGACAGGCTGTCGTCGAGTTCGCCCATGCGGATCGCCAGGTCGATGCCCTCCTCGATCAGGTCGACGCGGCGGTCATTGAAGGAGACTTCCACCGTCAGGTCCGGAAATTTCTTCGAAATCTCGAACAGCACGGGGGCGACGCAGCGTCGGCCGAAGGCCAGCGGCACGTCGATCCGAAGCCGGCCAGACGGGACCTGACGGCGCGAGGCAAGCAGCGACTGTGCGGCTTCGATCTCGGCAAGGGCCCGGACGCAGGCTTCATAATAGCTGACGCCTTCGCTGGTCGGGCTGAGGCTGCGGGTGGTGCGGTTCAGCAAGCGGACGCCGAGTCTCTGCTCCAGCTGCGCGATCGATTTGCCGATCGCCGACTTCGTCACATGCAGCCGCTCGCCGGCGCTGGTGAAGCTGCCGGCCTCCACCGCCTGAACAAACGCGACGATGCCTTGCAGGTCGGCCGTTTCCATGGCGATTTCCTATTGTCGACTTTTAATCCGCAATCAGTGTCAATTATACCGCACGGAAGCACTATTTTCTATAGTCGAAAGGCATAAATGTCTCGCCTGGCATCAACGCACGGAGCGCGACACGACATGAGCACCCCAATCAACAGATCTTGGCAGATGAGCGGTTTTGGCCTGTCGAGGCTAAGCCAGGTGGAAGGCAAGGTGCCCGAGCCAGGGGCGCACGATTTGCTGGTGCGGACCCAGGCCGTGTCGCTCAACTACAAGGACAAGATGATCGTAGACGGCGTGCTGATCCCCGACCTTGCCTTTCCCTTCGTGCCGACATCCGACGCGGTGGGTGAAGTGGTGGCCGTCGGCAGTGCGGTCAGCCGCTTTCAGGTCGGCCAGCGCGTGCTCGGCCAGGTGATCGCCGATTGGCCGGATGGCGACGCACCGCCGGTGCTGCATAAGCACACGCTGGGGTCGTCGCTGTCGGGCATGCTTTCCGACCATGTCATCTTCGGCGAGGACGCCGCGGTGCTGGCGCCGCCATCGCTCGGCGATATCGAGGCCGCGACATTGCCGATCGCGGCGCTGACGGCCTGGTTCGCCATGGCCGAAGCGACCAGACCGGTGCCGGGCCAGACCATTCTGATCCAGGGCACCGGCGGCGTGTCGCTGTTTGCCCTGCAGTTCGCCACCGCGTTCGGCCTGCGCGCCATCGTCACCTCAAGCAGCGATGAAAAGCTTGAGCGGGCAAGAAAGCTCGGCGCCTGGCAAGGGATCAACTACCGCACGCAACCGGCCTGGGACGAGGCCGCGCGTGAGCTGACGAACGGGCTGGGCGTCAACCACGTGCTGGAAATGGTCGGCGGCGATAATGCACGGCGATCGCTGAATGCGCTCGCCGCCGACGGTCGGCTGTCGATCATCGGCCTGTTGGGCGCGATGGAGCTCAGCTTCCCTATCATGCCCTTCATGCGCAACCGCATCACCGTGCAGGGCCTGTCGGTTGGCCATCGCCGCGCCTTCGAACGTATGAATCAGGCGATCGAGGCGCTGGCGATCAAGCCGGTCATCGACAAGCTCTTTGGCTTCGACGAGGTGCCGCAAGCCTTGCAGCATCTGGAGAAAGGGCCGTTCGGCAAGATCGTGATCACCACGAACTGACTTTTGCGATGGTCAGGGCAACTGCTTCAACACGCCGACAATTGCCTCGCCATCCGTGAAATAGGGATCGCCGCCGCCATTGCGTCCCGTACTGGTGGCGCCGACGCCCGATATATCGCTGGTCGAGATCAGCGTGCCGGCGGTGGCCAGGTCGCGCATCAGGAAATCGCGCTCGGCGTCGATGTCGGGGCCGATATGGTGGGTGACGGCGCCGGTGTCGTGGCTGAGGCCGACGCCGCGATCGAAGCTGGCCGAGCCCAGCCACAGCGGCCGGCCATCGTCGCCGCTTGCATCGGTCAGCCAGAAGCGGACATGATGCCGGCGGTCGGCGCTGAGGCCCTCCGGCTTTTCGAAGGTGAGATCCTGGGCGCGGCCATCGAACAGCAGCCTGCTGACCGGCGCATCGGGGTAGGGGTGGTCGAACAGCACGCTTTCACCAATCTCGATCGCGGTCTTCAGGGTCACGGCGTCGGCGGTGTCCCAGCCGGCGACGGCGAAGGCGTGCACTACTTCCTTTCGCGTACCGACAAGACCGACATTGATGGGATCGCCCGGAATGCCTTGCGGCGTGTGCGTCACCATCTCGAAGCTGTGCTTGCGAAAGCCGCGATCGTGAAACGTCCAGAATTCCGGTGCGGCAAAATAGGCGAGCGCCAGATAGGCGGCCAGCAAGGTCGCCACCCAGATTGCAACGCGTCGCCGAAAACTTCGCTGGCTCATGAACGCCGCCCGATCCGTGCGGTATCTGTTGCCTGCCGGACCCTGGAAATCAATGGCCAGCAGCGCGCCGCCGGTCTATCGTGGGCCATCGTTTCCTCGCGGGGGCAGCAATGGAGCGGAAGCTGGCAAGCCGCAAGCCAATGGCGTTGACCGCCGAGCTTGTCGCGCAAGTTGAGCGTGTCGAGCCTGATCCCGGGCCAGAGCCCGGAACCAGCGAGCACACCGATGTGGAGTTCGATGGCCTGGTCGAAAAGCTGCTTTTGCAGCATCGTCCCGAGACGCTTTGGGTCTTTGCCTACGGGTCGTTGATCTGGAACCCCGAATTCGCCTATGTCGAGCAGCGCCCGGCCACGGCGCCGGGATGGCACCGCTCGTTTTGCCTGAAACTGACCCGCTGGCGCGGAACCCGCGATTTGCCGGCCCTGATGCTGGCGCTCGATCGAGGCGGCAGTTGCAATGGCATTGCCTATCGGCTGCCCGCGGAAGATCATTTCGGGCAACTCGGCCAGTTGATGCGCCGCGAGATCGATGCCAACCCGCCAACCAACGTGCCATGCTGGATCAAGGTCAAGACCAGGGACGGGCCGCTGCGTGCCCTGGCTTTCGTCGCCGCGCCGGACGGCAGCGCCTATGCCGGCCGGTTGCCATTGGAGCAGGTTGCCGACACTCTGGCACGGGCTGCCGGTCATTGGGGCTCTTCGGCGCAGTATTTGTTCAGGACCGTGACCAAGCTTGAAGAGAGCGGCATCCGCGACCGCAATCTCTGGCGCATCCAGGACTTGGTTGCACGGCAGATCGCCGCTTCAACCGGTGGCGCCGATTAGGCTGATCTCTCCCTAACGGCAGGCGCGATAACCGTTTTTGCGGTTCTTGATGTCGAAATGGAAATGGTTGCGGTGGTCGTAATTGTAGCCGGGGCCGAGTACGGTGGTGAAGTACTGGCAGCCGTCGGCGCGCACATTGTTGAGGAAGCCGCGGGTGCGGAAGGCGAACAGGCCGGGCTTGCGCACGTCGATGTCGTCGCCATTGTTGAGTTCGATGCTCATGACGTCGAGCGCATTTCCCTTGCCATGCTCGGACAGGACACCTTCGCCGGCAATCCTGCGGCAGGAATAGCTGGAGCCCTGGTGGATGGTCTTGACGCCGGAGAAATAGCGCCAGCGGGCGGAGGGGACGAGCTCGTTCTTCGTCCAGCCGGCAAAGGTGGCGGCCATGTCGCAGGTCAGGGTCGCGGCGGGTTTCATCTGGATGTTGCCGATGGCCGAAACCTTGACCGGATAATCGATGCCGCACTGGCCTTCATGGATCGGCGCCAGGTCGGTGTAGGCGACATCGAGACGCTTCAATTGCTGCCGGCAGTCGGTTTCGCTGGCCGGCATCTGCTCGACGGGCGACATCGGCTCGTCCATGCGCGGATAGGCGGCCTGCGTCATGTATGGATTGGAAGGGACAAGCTTCTGCATGCCGGCATATTGCGGCACGGCAGCCGTCTGCGCGCCGACGTCGACGGCCGGCTGCAGCGACAGCACACTGCCGGTGTTGCAGGCGGAAAGCGCCGCCAGCGCCAGGCCGGCGGTCAGCATTGCTGCATAGTTTGCCTGGCGCGCGGTGGCGAAAAACACGGCCCGAAATTTGCCGGCCATTGGCGGAATCCCGTTGATGGATATCCGGCATTTTAACGATCAAGGGTAAAGGAAAACTCAGCGCCCGCGTTCATGCCTGCGGCCGAATTGCGGCACGCGGCCTGGATCAGCCATGCTCACTGGCAGAACGTGCCGCCATGCCGGCGCGGTTCGAGATCGAGATGGAAATGCAGGGAGTGATCAGGATCGGCGCCCGGACCGAGCACCGTCTTGAAGGGTCCACAGGCTGCCTTGCGCACGGCGTTGAGGAATTTGGCGTCCTTCTCCGGCGGCGCCGGGCCGACCTCGATCTTCTTGCCGTCCGACAGCGTGAAGCTGGCGATGTCGAGCGCGTTGCCAAAGGCGTGTTCCGACAGTTTTCGGGTGCCGTTGCGTGGCCGGCAGACAAAAGCCGATGCCTGGCCGATCGATTTCAGGTCCTCACCGAATTCGGCCTTCGCCGCCGGCTGGATGACATCGGCGGCAAAACGCGCTGCCGCCTCGGCCATCTTGCAATTGAGCTCGGTGCCGGGGCCGATGGCGACGGACTTTCCAAGGGTCTTCAGCACCAGGGGGTAGGGGATCGAACAGCCGATTTCGGGCTGGCTTTCCGCCTTGTGTTCTTCGAATTCGACGCCGAGCGTCTTCAGCCGTTCGCGGCAGGCGACCTCTTCGGTGGGCATCTTCCCCTCGGGCTTGTCGGCCGAGCGCGGGTCGGGCAGCATTTCTTTGTCGCTTGTATCGGCCGGCTTTTGCGGCGGCTGAGGTGCGACGACCGGCGGCCCAGCCTCGGGCTCCGCGATGTCGGGTTTTGGCGTCGGCGTCGGTGCAATGGCCGGCGGCTCCGGCTCGCTTTCCCCGGCTGACGGCTCCTGAGCGGACGGCTCGGGACGTGTCTGCTTTTCCTGGTGGGATTTTTCTTGCTTGAACCGGTCGGGCGCTCCGGCGCTCTTCGGAGCTTCCGGCTTTTGCTCCTCGGTCTTTGCAGCGTCAGCCTTTGGAGCGTCCGCCGGGCGTGGCTCGGGCACTGGAATGCCGGGCTTGGGTGCTGGAATACCGGCCTCGGGCATCGGAACATCGGCGGGCGAGGGCAGCGGAGCCTGCGTTTTCTGCTGTGTCCGGTTCGGTGTGACCTGCCGGTGGCGCCGTGGTTTCAGGCTTTTTCCGCGCCGGTGTTTCAGGGGTTGGTCGGCCCGCTGTGTCAGCGGCTGCTCCATTCGCGGCGTCAGCGGCTGGTGATGGCGGTGGCGATGTTTGGCGTCAGCCGGTGTCACCAGCAGAGCCGTGACGGCCATGACCAATGCGATCCTGAACGTTCGGGAAAAGATAAGCAACCCCATCGCCGTCAACGGCGCCGACGCAAGGTGGTTGCCTCGGCCGCATCACGAACGGTAACCGCTCCGTTACGCACCGATCGCTTCCAGCCCTTCCTCCAGCCAGTCGGCGAGCAGCGGCATGCCAAGCAGGTATTTTGCGGTGCGCTTGTTGGCGCGTTCGCGCGCGGCCGCCAGCGCGTCCGCCCATTCAGAGGCGTCGTAGTCGCCGCGACCGACCCAGGCGAGCGCGATCAGTTCGGCTGCTTCATCGACATTGAGGTCGTTGATCAGCTCACGCAGCTCTTCCTCGGTCAGATTCTCGGAGCTTTCCTCGGCAAGGCCGTCATGGTGATGGTTGACATGGGACTCGCCGTCGAGCTCGACCTCATGCTCGGCGCCATCGGCATAGTCTTCATTGACGGCCGCACTCAGCGCCTTGGCCTTGAGGATGAACAGGCGCACAGTGTCGGGGCCGATCGAAAGCTCCCAGTCCTTTTCAAGCCGCCGCTGCAAGGGCCGTCTCCCTCAGGTCGTTTGCCGGATGATAGCGGATTTGCGGCATCCGTCACCTGATGTTCTCCGCACGCAATTTTCCGGGATGAAACGCAAGCCGACCGGCGTTAGTGTTGCATTCTCACCCTCCAGGAGGCTTCGATGCATAAAAGAGTGCTGATCCAGGTGGCGACTGCCCTTGTCGCGCTGCAGTTCCTTGCCGTTCCAGTGTTCGCCGCCGGCGGTGACAGTGGCGGCAGCGATCAGACGGTCACCCAATGCAAGAAGGGCGAAGTCTGGGACAAGAAGAAGAAAAAGTGCGTCGCACCCCAGGAGAGCATGCTCGACGACGACAGCATCTATGATGCTGGCCACGCGTTGGCGATGGCCGGGCGCTATGACGAGGCGATCGCCGTGCTCAGCCTTGCCGCCAACAAGCAGGATCCGCGCATCCTCAACTATCTCGGCTATTCGCACCGCCATTCCGGCCGCGTCACCGTCGGCCTCGGCTATTACGAGGAAGCGCTGCGCATCGATCCGAACTACACGCTGGTGCGTGAATATCTCGGCGAAGCGCATCTGCAGATCGGCGATCTGGCCGGCGCCCAGCAGCAGTTGATGGAAATCGAGAAGCGGACCGGCAAGGGTTCGCGCGAATATGGCATGCTGGCCGAGCAGATCGACCATTTCATGAGAAGCTGAAAAGATCCCAGGGCTCTTCCAAGCGGCCGCGAGCGATCGCGGCCGCTTTTTGTTGCCCCAGCCTCATTCACCGCCCTGGCTGATGAAAACGGGGATGATTTTAGCAAAACCGATTTTTGGGCGTGAAAAACCCGCTGACATTGCTATATTCAGGGAAATTGCGGTGAAACGGTTCCGTTAGCCCGAGGCTGCCGGACCCGTTTTCTTTTTGTACCCATCGACAAGGCTTTCCCCGAAACGCGGGGGTGGCAGCAGGAAAGGTCAGGCATCATGAACAAGGTCCCGATGACAGGCGAGGGGTTCGCGTCATTGAAGGAAGAACTGCGCTGGCGCCAGCAGGAAGAGCGGCCGCGCATCATCGAGGCGATCTCCGAAGCGCGCTCGCATGGCGACCTGTCCGAAAATGCCGAATATCATGCCGCCAAAGAGGCGCAGAGCCTCAACGAGGGCCGCGTCAACGAGCTTGAAGATTATATCGCGCGGGCCGAAGTGATCGACGTCAGCAAGCTCAGCGGCGACAAGATCAAGTTCGGCGCCACCGTGGTGCTGGTCGACGAGGACACCGAGGAAAAGAAGACTTACCGGATCGTCGGCGACCAGGAGGCGGACGTGAAGTCCGGCCGCATCTCGATCTCCTCGCCGATCGCGCGTGCGCTCATCGGCAAGGAAGTCGGCGACGCCATCGAAGTCAATGCGCCTGGCGGTGCCAGGGGATATGAGATCGTCCAGGTGCAGTTCATCTAGGGGATTTGAGGGGGGCGCGGCTGCGATTTTTAAGCTGAGGTTTGCGCTGCCCCTCATCGCCCTGCCGGGCATTTCTCCCCGTATAGTGACGGGGAGAAAGATGCTCTCATCGACGATTTCGCCGCTTTTCAACGTAGCAGAATAGACGCTGGCCTTGCGTTCAGCTCTCTTCTCCCCGTCGTTATACGGGGAGAAGGTGCCGGCAGGCGGATGAGGGGCAGCGCCAGCCTTTCCGATTGACTTCAATTCTTGCCAGCGTTGGCCTTGCCAAGGACCTGGAGTCCCGCCAGCCTCTCTGCCTCCGCCACCACCTCCACCGGCATCACACGCTTCCCGGGCGCGGCCAAAAGCGTCGACGCATATTGCCCGCGCGGACCCGTCAACCCGGGCTCGGTCGCCAGGAACACCGCAACCGTTGGCAGGCCGAAGGCGCTGGCGAGATGGGTCAGCCCGGTGTCGGCGCCGATGACCAGTTCCGAGCGGCCGATGAACGCAGCGATGTCGGCCAGCGGTGACTTTGGCACCACAACTGTCGATGGCACTGCCTTGGCAATGGCTTCGGCCACCGCCTTCTCGCGTTCGTTCGACCATGTGGTGACCGGCGTCATCCCCCGTTCAGCCAGCCGGCGGGCGGTTTCGATCCAGTCTTCGGCCGGCCATTTCTTGTCTTCGCGGCTGGTGCCGTGCAGCAGGAAGGCGGTTTTTCCAGAAGTGCCCGCCAGAGTGCCGGCGGGCGGCACGATGCCGGAGTCCAGGGTCGAAAGATCGGGCTGATAGCCGAGCGCCAGCCCGAACAGCCGCCGTATCCGTTCGATGGCGTGCAGGTCGCGCGGCACGGGATAAGTGGCATCGTAGAACAGCGTCGCAGAAGGTTCGCGCGCGCTCGAACGGTCGAAGCCGGCAATGGGGGCGCCGGCCTGCCTTGCCACCAGAGCCGATTTCAGGAGGCCTTGCGCATCGATGACGAGGTCGTAACGGCAATCGCGCAAGGTGCGGCGCAGGGCGGCCGCCTCGTGCCACGTGGCGCCGTCGAGCAGCGCCTTGCGCCAACGCCGGATCGCCACCGTGTGAATTCTTTCGATCGCCGGGTGAAGCGCGACGATACCGGCAAATGCCTCTTCGACGCACCAGTCGAAGGTCAGGTCCGGGCGGTGGCAACGGGCATCCTCGACGGCCGGAAAGGTGTGAATGACATCGCCCATCGACGACGTCTTGACGATCAGCACCTTCATGCCGCTGCCGGGATGTCCAGCAGCCGCTCCGCCGCTGCTGCGACCTGGCCGACTTCGAGCGTCTTCAGGCAGTTGAGGTGGCCGAGCGGGCAGACCTTCTGGTGGCAGGGCGAGCACGACAGGCCAAGCCAGACCAACTCGCGGCGTTCCCCCAGCGGCGGCGTGTTCTCAGGCGAGGTCGAGCCGTAGACGGCGACGATCGGCGTGCCGACGGCGGCCGCGACATGCATCAGCCCGCTGTCGTTGGACACGGCCAGCCTTGCGGCTGATATCAGATCGATGGCGTCCTCCAGCCGCGTCTGTCCGGCGAGATCTACGACGCCGGGGGCCAGGGCCGCGATCTCCGCCGTCACGTCGCGGTCGTTCTTCGAGCCGAACAGTGCGACCTTCAAGCCTTTGCCCATGAAATCGTGGGCAAGCCCGGCATAGCTTTCGCTGGGCCAGCGCTTGGCCGGGCCGAATTCGGCGCCGGGCATCAGGGCCACGAATTTCTGCGGCGTCAAGCCGAAACGGCCGAGCAGGTCGACCTGGTTTTTCGTGTCCACGCTGAGCCGTGGCGCCCGGAAAGTGCCGCCCTGGGCAAGGCCGAAATAGGCCTGCGCGGTGCGTCGTTTGATGCTGTCGGGCAATGGCACGATGTCGGTCAACAGGCCATAGCGCATCTCGCGCAAATTGCCGACACGGCGCGGAATACGGGCAAAGAACGGGATCAGCGCCGACTTCCAGCTGCCCGGCAGGATATAGGCCATGTCGTAGCGGCCGCGCAGCAGGCGGCCGAAGCGGCGGCGATGGGTGAATTCGAGCGCGCCGGGTTTGAGCGGAAAGTCGATCTGCTGGCGGATTTCGGGCATGCGCTTGACCAGCGGCGCGGCCCAGGCCGGCGCCAGCACATCGATGGGGGCGTTGGGATGCAACTCCTTCAGCGCCGAAAACAGGCACTGTGCCATCACCATGTCGCCCACCCAGCGTGGGCCGATCACGAGGATCGTTGGGCTTTCAGCCATTCGACATAGTCTCTGACACCGGTTTCCACTGTCCGGAATTGGCCGTTATAACCGGCCGCGCGCAAACGGGACATATCAGCTTGCGTAAAGCTCTGGTAGCTGCCCTTGAGATGGTCGGGAAAGGGGATGAATTCAATCTCGCCTTTCCCCAACGTGTCTATCACCGTTTCGGCTATGGCGCGGAAGGGCTGGGCACGGCCGGTGCCGCAATTGAAGATGCCGCTTGAGCCCCGTTTCCACAGCCACAGATTGACGTCGGCGACATCGCCGACATGGATGAAGTCACGGCTTTGTTCGCCGGGTCCGAACCCGTCATAGGCGCCGAACAGTTTCGGGTTCTGGCCTTGTTCGACCTGGTTGAACAGATGGAAGGCGACGGAGGCCATGGCGCCCTTGTGCGCCTCGCGCGGGCCATAGACGTTGAAGTAGCGCAAGCCCACGACCTGTGAATGGTCGGTATCGAAGGCGGTGCGCCCGGCGAACACGGTTCGCCTGACGTAGTCGTCGAACAGTTTTTTCGAATAGGCGTACACGTTGAGCGGCCGCTCGAGCGCGGGATCCTCGCGAAACTCCGAGCCGCTGCCATAGACGGAAGCCGAGGAGGCATAAAGGAAAGGCACGCGCAACGCCTGGCTTGCATGCAGCAGCCGTTTCGAGAAGGCGTAATTCACCTCCATCATGAATTTGCCGTTCCATTCGGTGGTGGTCGAGCAGGCGCCCTGGTGGAACACCGCCTCGATGCGGCCGAGCGAGCCGGCCTCCATGCGGTCCAGGAAATCGTTCTTGTCGAGATAGTCGGCGATCTTGAGATCGGCAAGATTGGCGATCTTGTGACCGTCGGTAAGGTCGTCGACGACGAGGATGTCGTCATGCCCCTCGGCATTCAGCGCGGCGACGATGTTGGAGCCGATCATGCCGGCGCCGCCCGTGACGATGATCATGAAGGGCCTCTGGTTGCTTGCGATTCCGGTCCTTATAGGGGAGGCTAGGCGGGCTGTCGACAAAGCCAGGTGCATGCCGCTGTCCTGCCACTTTTATGCGCTTGTCTGTTTTGTCTGTTTTATCTATTATGGACAAAACAGGGTATCCCATGAAAAACTATCCATCGACCGATCTGAAACAGAATCTTGGAGATGTGCTTGCAGCTGCCAGCCAGCAGCCGGTCTCCATCACTCGCCACAACAAGCCGAGATACGTCCTGATGAGCATCGAGGCCTACGAAGCGCGCTTCGGCAACGACAGCCGCCGCGTCTACGCTGCGGAGGATGCCCCGACCGAACATGTCGAGATGCTCGAGGAGTACGCCGCGGAATTGGACCGTGATTAAACCCGCCGCTGCGGACGTCTGGCGATATCCATATCTTTGGCATCGCCAACACGGAGACGGCGAGACCGAAGGCCGGAAGTCACGGCCTGTGGCCTTTGTGGCTGTCCTTCCTGGGAAAGCCGGCGGTACGAACCTCTTCATCCTTGCAATCACTTCCACGCAGCCGGGCCGTGATCGCGTTGCCGTCAGCATCCCGGAAATTGAACGCCACCGTGCGGGCCTCGACCCTATGCCCCTTTGGGTCATGGTCGATGAGTACAATCATGATATCCTGGAAGCGTCGGCCTATTTCGAGCCGGGTGCGCGAATCGGCGCGTTCAGCCCGTCATTCACAAGAAAATTATGTTCGCTTTTACTGCGGTTGTCCGCACGGGTCAGTCCAAAGCCATCCCGCGCGCGGACTGAATCGACAGAACAGAGCACGATCGTGAGGGACCAAAAATGCCATCGACCGAACTGCTCATCGCGTTTTTCGCCACCACGGCGATTTTCGCCTACATTCCAGGCCCGGCCATGCTCTATGCCGCCGCGCAGACGATGGCGCGCGGCCGCTGGTCCGGCCTGACGGCGGCACTTGGCATTCATCTGGGCGGCTACGTGCATGTTTTCGCAGCGGCTGCCGGGCTGTCGGTGCTGTTTCATGCCGTGCCGACGCTCTACCTGGCGGTCAAGCTGGTCGGCGCGCTCTATCTGATCTGGCTTGGCGTCTCGCTGTTTCGCAAGCGCGTGGAGGGCGATGCGGCGTTGCCTGCGATCGAGCGCAAATCGGCGCGGCGCGCCTTTTTCGATAGCATCACCGTCGAGGTGCTCAATCCGAAGACAGCGATCTTCTTCATGGCGTTCCTGCCGCAATTCATCGACGCCTCGGCGGCGTTTCCGGTCTGGCTGCAGTTCGTCGTGCTCGGCACGATCGTCAATCTGATGTTCTCCTCGGCCGATATCGTCTGTGTGTTCCTGGCGGGCGCCGTGATCGGCCGTTTGCGGCGTTCGAGCCGCGCACAGCGGCTGATGCAACGGGCGGGAGGGGCTGTGCTGGTCGGGCTGGGCGTCCATGTCGCCCTGCAGAAGAGCTGACCGCTCGAGCCTACCGGGATCATGCCCTGCCGTTGCGCTGCGTGAATTTGCGGTATATCGGCTTTCGCCATGAACGATCCGACCAGTCGATTGATGAGCACTTATGAGATTGAAATCGGCCTTTTCCCTGTGTTGCCAGTGACATGATCAAGCACAATCCGCCTTCTCCCGAACCGTTGCACCGCGCCATTGCGCGGTTCGGCCAGGCCACAGTGCTGGTGGTCGGCGACTTCATCCTCGATCGTTTCGTCAACGGCGTCATCGAGCGGATCTCGCCGGAGGCGCCGATACCGGTGCTGCACGGGCGCGGCGAGACCTCGACCATGGGCGGCGCCGGCAATGTCGTGGCCAACATCGTTTCGCTCGGCGCTGCCGCTATTCCCGTCTCGGTCATAGGCACCGATGTGGCAGGCGATAGCCTGGTGCGGATGCTCGGCGAGCTTGGCGCCGATACGGCGGGCCTCGCGCAGGAGCGTGGTCGCATGACCTCGTCCAAAAGCCGCTTCAGCGCGCTCAACCAGCAGGTACTGCGTTTCGACGAAGAGGAGATCAAGCCGCTCGGCGCTGCGGAGCGAGCCGGCCTGATCCGGCATTTCCGCGCCGCGCTGGCGCACGCCGACATCGTCATCCTGTCCGATTACGGCAAGGGCATCCTGCTCGACGGCGTCGCCGGCGACTTGATCGCCATCTGCCGCGAGGCTGGAAAGCCGGTGCTGGTCGACCCGAAAGGCCGCGATTACGCGCGCTATGCCGGGGCGACCGCCATCACCCCCAACCGCAAGGAACTCGGCGAGGCCGCCGGCCATGCGGTGTTCGCCGATGACGAGATCGTGGGTGCCGCACGCGAACTGATTTCGGCACATGGTTTCGATTTCGTGGTCGCGACGCGCAGCGAAAAGGGCATGAGCGTGGTCGGCCCCGACGAGGCGCGCCACATCGCCACCCAGGCGCGCGAAGTGTTCGACGTTTCGGGCGCCGGCGACACGGTGATCGCGAGCTTCGCGCTGGCGCTGGCCGTGGGCGCCGATACTGTCATGGCCGCTTCGATCGCCAATGCCGCTGGTGGCGTCGTGGTGGGAAAACGCGGCACCGCGCGGCTGACGGTCGAGGAACTCACCGGCGCGCTGTTCCGTTCGCATGGGCCGACGGCCCACAAGGACGCCATCCTCGACGCCACGTCGGCTGCGCGCATGGTGGCGGCGTGGAAGGAAGAGGGCCTGAGCGTCGGCTTCACCAATGGCTGCTTCGACATCCTGCATGCCGGCCATGTCAGCTTGCTGCACGCGGCGCGCAGCCAATGCGACCGGCTGGTGCTCGGCCTCAACAGCGATGCTTCGGTGCGGCGACTGAAAGGCGCCGGGCGCCCGGTCAACGACCAGCACGACCGCGCCTGCGTGCTGGCAGCCCTTGCCTCGGTCGATGCGGTCGTGGTGTTCGAGGAAGATACGCCGCTGGCGCTGATCGAAGCGCTGCTGCCCGACATACTGGTCAAGGGGGCCGATTACACGGTCGACACCGTGGTCGGCGCCGATGTGGTGCAGAAGGCCGGCGGACGCGTCGTGCTGGTCGATCTGGTCGCCGGAAAAAGCACCACCAACACCATTGGCAAATTGCGCGCCGGCGGCACCACAAACTGAGGGTTTCATGTCCGAGTTGAACGATTACCTTGTCCGCTCCGTGGCTGCCATATCAGCCATGGTCGAACGGGACCTGACCGGTGAGATGGAGCGGGCAGCGAGCGCCGTGGTGACTGCGCTTTCGTCGGGGAAAGCCTTGCTCATCGCCGGCAATGGCGGCTCGGCCAGTGACGCCATCCACATTGCCGGCGAGCTGGTCGGCCGCTTTCTCAAGGAGCGCAAGGCCTACAATGTCATCGCGCTGCCGGCCAATGCAGCGGTGCTGACCGCCTGGGGCAACGACTATGGATTCGACACGGTGTTTTCGCGCCAGGTCGAGGCGCATGGCGCCGCCGGCGGGGTGCTCCTGGCGATCTCGACCAGCGGCAATTCGCCGAGCATCCTTGCCGCCGCCGAACAGGCGCGGAGGATGGACATGACGGTGATCGGCATGACCGGCGACACCGGCGGCAAGCTGAAGCCTCTGTCCGATATCCTGCTCAACGTGCCGTCGACCTCGACGCCGATCATCCAGCAGGGGCATCTGTGCCTTTACCATCATTTGTGCGAGGTGGTCGAAGCGCGCCTCAGCAATGGCTGATCCCACGACCTCTGGCCGCTATCCGCTGGCGGAGCCTGGCCTATGGGTCGAGCAGGTCGGCTCAAGAGTGTTCGCCGCCGGCTCGCCGGCGCTGTTCCTCGATCGCGACGGCACCATCAATGTCGATACGGGCTATCCGGATGATCCTGCCGAAATGGTGCTGCGCGCGGACATAGCCGCGGTGATAGCCGCCGCCAACCGGGCCGGCATTCCGGTCATCATCGTCACCAACCAGTCGGGCATCGCGCGTGGCTATTTCGGCTGGGGCGATTTCGCCGCCGTCAATGGCCGCGTGCTCGAGCTGCTGCGCGTCGACAATGCGTTCGTCGATATGGTCGTCGCCTGCGCCTATCACGAAGCTGGCTCCGGTGTGCTTGCGGTTGCCGATCATCCGATGCGCAAGCCCAATCCGGGCATGCTGCTGGAGGCGGCCGGGCGCCTCGGGCTCGATCTGCGGCGTTCGCTGATTGTTGGCGACAAGGAGGCCGACATGGAGGCGGGACAACGCGCCGGCCTCGCGCGGGGCTGGCTGGTGGACGGGCAAGCGGCTGTCCGATCGGGCTTCACAATTCGGCCTTGGTGCGAGCGCGCGGATTTCGACGGCCTGCTCGCCGCAATAGCTGCGCTTGGCACCGCCTCGGGCGCGCCGTGACGGCTTACATCCGATCTTTGTCTCGCCAGGCTTCATAAAGCTTGGCCTCTGTCGCGAACGAATACAGCATCACCAGCATCGAATAGACGAACCCGTGCCGGCCGCACAGGAAGTAGCGCTTGGCCAGGTAGAACTTCAGAAAGTTGCCGAGCGGCGACAGCACCAGTCTTATCAGGCCGGGCTTCTTGGCTCGTTCGACAAGCGTGGCAACCTTGAGGCTGGAGTAGGTGTTGGCCCTTGCCAGATCCTCGGCAATGGTCATTTCGCGGCGATGCAGCAGCACGCCATTTTCTATCGTGCCGGTTTCGCCTGGCACCTCGAACGACTCATGGACCCGCAGATTGAGGTCCATCGTGGCCTTGTCGCGGCGGAAAAGACGCAGCAGCCTGTTGTGAAGCACCCAGCGGTGCGCATAGCCATAGCCCTTCAGCTTGTCGCGGCGTCTGATGTACCATCCGTCGAAGGCGTCATTCCCAAGCTGGGTCACATTCATGATTGACTGCCTGAGCACGTCGTCGATGGCCTCGTCGGCTTCAATCGAAAGGCACCATGGTTGCGTGGCCTGATCGAGCGCGAATTGCCGCTGACGAGGAAAGCCCGGCCAATCGTTGTGAAAAAGCCTTATCGGGTAGCCTTTGGCGATGTACCCGTTGACGACGTCCAGAGTGCTGTCCGTCGAGCCCGAATCGACGACGATGATCTCGGCGCAGAAATCGACGCTTTCCAGGCACTCGCCGATCATGTCGGCCTCGTTCATGCAGATGACCAGCGCCGAAACCGGGCTAGAAAATCGAGTCATCGTCCCACCCCACGGCACACTGTTCTCGGAATTGGGCTGCCCTGCGCCCCTGTTTACGCAATCCCGAAAGCGCTATGCGCTTTACCCGGGAAAACCGTTACATACTTTTTCTGGAATTGCTCTAGGAAACCAACAAGACGGCTGCGGCAGAAATTCCGGCTTCACAGGAGAGCTATCGAACGCCAAAGCGGCGCTGATATGGCGAGGCCTTCAAGCGACATCGGCGAAAGCTCGTTGCGGTTCAACCGGCTCAAGGCTGTGCGAACGAGACCAGCCCTTCGTCCTTGACCCGGCGGATGGTGAGCGCTGTGCGCACCGTGTCGACATTCGGGGTCGAGGTCAGTTCCTCGATGACGAAGCTCTGGAAGGCGCCGAGGTCGCTCGCCACGCAATGCAGCAGGAAATCGGATTCGCCCGACACCATCCAGGCGTCGCGTACGATCGGCCAGCCGCGGGTGCGCTCGGCAAAGATGCGCAGCTCGGCATCGGCCTGATGATGCAGGCCGACCAGGCAGAAGGCAACGACATCGAGGCCGAGCGCTGGTGCATTGAGCAAGGCACGGTAGCCACGGATGATGCCGGCTTCCTCCAGGCGCTTGACGCGGCGCAGGCATGGCGGCGCCGAAATGCCGACGCGGTTCGACAGTTCGACATTGGTCATGCGGCCGTCGCCCTGCAATTCGCGCAGGATCTTCCAGTCGATGGCGTCGAGGTCGGCCTTGAGCGGCATGGGGGCTCTCGATCATGAGGGGCAATACGCAAGAATCTTGCGTGATTTTGTAAGCAAACGACTTCGCTGTCCATTCCATCCTTCGCCCGGAATATTTCGCGGGATCAGCGGCCGACAGGTGCGACAAAGCTTTCCGGGGACGAACACCAACTTGCCTTGCTGGCGTCGTGGGCAACACTTACATTACGCGCGACAATGATCGAGTTTTCCATGCCGCAATTGCCGGCAGCCCTCCGCAGAGGCTTTAGATGACCACCAAGCACGCGCCCGTTCTCATCATCGGTTCCGGCCCGGCCGGCTATACGGCGGCGGTCTATGCCGCCCGCGCCATGCTGAAGCCGATGCTGGTCGCCGGCCTGCAGCAGGGCGGGCAGTTGATGATCACCACCGATGTCGAAAATTATCCCGGCTTCGCCGACCCGATCCAAGGTCCGTGGCTGATGGAGCAGATGCTGAAACAGGCCGAGCATGTCGGCACCGACATCATCAACGACATCATCACCGAGGTCGACCTCAACGTGCGACCGTTCCGCGCCAAGGGCGATTCCGGCACGACCTATACCGCCGACGCGCTGATCATCGCCACCGGCGCGCAAGCGAAATGGCTGGGCATCCCGACCGAGCAGGACTTCATGGGTTTTGGAGTCTCGGCCTGCGCCACCTGCGACGGTTTCTTCTACAGGGGCAAGGATGTCGCGGTGGTCGGTGGCGGCAATTCCGCGGTGGAAGAGGCGCTCTATCTGTCCAATCTCGCCAGGAGCGTGACGGTCATCCACAGGCGCAGCGATTTTCGCGCTGAACGTATTCTGCGCGAGCGGCTTCTGAAGAAGGACAATGTCCGCGTCATCTGGGACACGATCGTCGATGAGATCACCGGCCGGCCCGGCAAGACGCCGCTGCCGCCCTCGGTCGAGGGGCTGAAGCTCAAGCATGCGGTGACCGGCGAGGTGTCGCACCTCAAGATCGACGGCGTGTTCGTGGCCATCGGCCATGCGCCGGCGGTTGAACTGTTCGCCGGCAAGCTCAAGCAGAAGCCGAACGGCTATCTGTGGACAGCGCCGGATTCGACCCGCACCGATGTGCCGGGCGTGTTCGCGGCCGGCGATGTGACCGACGATATCTACCGCCAGGCGGTGACGGCAGCGGGGCTCGGCTGCATGGCCGCGCTCGAGGCGGAGAAGTATCTGGCCGGCATCGAAGTGCATCGCGAAGCGGCCGAGTAGAGAGTTCAGAGAGCGGCTTAGAAACGCCGTGTAAAAGCCTGATTTTTCATTCAGACGCCAAAACAGAACGAGGGGAATCATGGCGTTGGACTGGGACAAGCTACGCGTGTTTCACGCTGCGGCGGAGGCGGGGTCGTTTACCCATGCGGCCGAGACATTGCATCTGTCGCAATCGGCGATCTCGCGGCAGGTCAGCGCGCTCGAGCATGATGTCGGCGTGCCGCTGTTCAACCGCCACGCCCGCGGGCTGGTGCTGACCGAGCAAGGTGAGATGCTGTTTCGCACGGCGCATGACGTGCTGATGAAGCTGGAGACCATCAAGTCCCGGCTGACCGAGACCAAGGATCGCCCGTCGGGCGTGCTGCGGGTGACGACGACGGTGGGGCTGGGCGCCGGCTGGCTGACCGAGCGGGTGCAGGAATTCATCGAACTCTATCCCGAAATCAGCCTGCAGTTGATCCTCGCCAACGAGGAGCTGGATCTCACCATGCGCCAGGCCGATTGCGCCATCCGGCTGCGCCAGCCGCAGCAGCCGGACCTGATCCAGCGCCGCCTGTTCACCGTGCATTTCCATCTCTACGCGGCCCCATCCTATGTCGCCAAGCACGGCAAGCCGTCTTCCGTCGCCGAACTGAAGGCCCATCGCATCGTCACCTTCGGCGTGCCGGTGCCGTCGCATCTGTCGGAGCTGAACTGGCTGGAAACGGTCGGTGATTTCGAAGGCGGACAAAGGGTGCCGACGCTGCAGATCAACGACATATTGTCGATCAAGCGGGCGGTGCAGGGCGGTGCCGGCATCGCCATGCTGCCCGACTATGTGATCAGCAAGGACTCCGATCTGGTGCAGCTGCTGCCGGAGACCGAGGTGCCGTCTTTCGACACCTATTTCGCCTATCCCGACGCGATGAAGAACCAGGCCAAGCTGCATGTGTTCCGGGACTTCATCATCGCTAAGGCCCGAAGCTGGTCCTTCTGATTTTCGTTTTCACGCCCTACGGGATTATCCCCGCCAGGGCATCAGCCGAGGCAGCCAGCCGGGCACGTTGCGGCGGTAGGTGTCGTATTCGGCGCCATAACGGCGGCTAAGCGTCGGCTCTTCATAGAGCCTGACGAAGGCGCCCATGGAGACAGCGCTGACGGCGGCATAGGCGACAAGCGCCCAGCTCGAAAACAGCAGCGCCTGGCCGAGGATGATCGACAGCACGGCGACATACATCGGGTTGCGGACATGGCGGTAGATGCCGCCGATCACCAGCCTCTCGGTCGGGGCGACCGGTGCGGGTGTGCCCAGGCCCTCAAGCGCAAAACGGCTGAAGGCATGCAGGAGTGCCGCGCCCGCGGCAACGATCAGAAGCCCGCCAGCAGGGGCAAAGCCCGGCAGGCTCGACCAGGGCAAGCCCCAGCGATCGGTCAACAGCCAGGGCACCAGTCCGGCAACCACGCAGGGCGCCGCGATGAAGAAGGCCGCACTGCCGGCGATCGCCGAAAACCTCCGCATTGGCTGCTTGCTCCGCGATTGCCTTAGAAATGCACGCCTGCTGCCCGCTTCCACATCATTGCCCAGTTTTGGCATTTCGAGCCGAAAGCCAGCCGAGATTAGCGATTCTGTAGTTGCAATTGCCCGATTCAGCGCTCCATTTCGACGATTTTGCTGGTCCTATTGGCTTCTGGAATGGGTTAGACCACAGCCTGCGTCTTTTTGCATGTGTGTGTTGCAAAATAGATGCTTGTTTCTTGGGCATGATGAGCACATATATAGATCATCTCCTGGGCGCGTTCTCCTCCCATTAGCGCCCTCGAGTGTTCCCCTCTGGAGGTTAGCCTTAACAGGCACTCCAATCAAACTCAGCCGGATCTTCATTGATCCGGCTTTTTTGTTGCCTGTGCCCTGCTGGGCCGGCCAAAAATTCCATCACAATTGCCACGTAACGGTGACATGTAACCTCTGGTAACATATCCCGGACGCCCGCGACCTGCTATGTAGATCATAGGACGCGGTGTGGTTCGGACGGGAGATGGGGGCATCACTCGTACGGCCCGGGCTCAGGCGGCTACCGCGTCCGAACCGTTTTTCCGCCGAACTCGGCGGTACCAAATGCGGCGGACCTGACGTTTTACCTCCCAAGGAAACGGTCCGCGAACAAAACGACGTCCGGTCCCCGCCGGACGTCGTTTTCTTTTGTTCCCCCGAATCAGGTTCGAGAGGAACGCCACGCCATCAGGCGGCCTTGCCGTTGGTGTTCATGGCGTCGTCGGCCAGACGGCCGGTGAGTTCGGCCATGTGGTCGAAGACGGCACGATAGCTGGCAACGCCCGCGGTCGCCGAGCGCAACTCGATGATCAGGTCGCCGATCTCGGCTTGCGGCATGGTTGCCTCGACGACATCCCATCCCGGCCAGTCGGGTCGCGCGTCGTAGCCGAGGATCTGGCCGCGCCGCTGCGGGATGAGAGCGATGATCTTCGAGGTGGCATCGGAGGGGGTGACGATCTCGACCTTCATCACGGGCTCCAGGAGCACCGGCAAGCACGCGGCCATGCCCTCCTTCATCGCCAGCCTGGCCGCCATCTGGAAGGCCATGTCGGAGGAATCGACCGCATGATAGGAGCCGTCCGATAGGTTGACTGCGACATCCACGACCGGAAAGCCAAGCGGCCCGGATTTCAGATAGTCGCGGACCCCGGTCTCGACCGACTGGATGTAGGTCTTGGGCACGACGCCGCCGGTGATGGTGTCGGTGAACTGGAAGCCGGAACCGCGCGGCAGCGGCTTGATCTCGATCACCACGTCGCCGAACTGGCCATGGCCGCCGGACTGTTTCTTGTGACGGCCGCGCTGCTGCGCCGATTTGCGGATCGTCTCGCGATAGGGCACCGCCGGCGGATGACCTTCGACCGGTATCTGGTTCTTGCCTTCCAGCCGCTCGCGCACCACGCGCAGATGCATCTCGCCATGGCCCGACAGCACGGTTTCGGCCGAGTCCTGATTGTGGCGCAGGCTGAGCGATGGGTCCTCCTCGGCCAGCCGCTGGATGGCAGCCGACATCTTCACTTCGTCCTTGCGCTCCTTGGGGCGGAGCGCGAAGGCGAAGACCGGCTGCGGCGGCTCGAACTGGACGAGGGGCTTGATGCCGCCCTTGGCCGAGCTCAGCGTCTGGCCGGTCTTGACCTCGTCCAGCTTGCCCAGTGCCACCGTGTCGCCGACCTTGGCGATGGAGAGCTTGGACTGGTCCTTGCCGAGCATCCGGTAGATGCCGGAAACCTTGGCCGTGTCGCCGCCGGGCAGCCAGAGTTCGGAACCGTCGACGACCTGACCGGAGAGGATGCGCGACACCGACAGCTTGCCGCCATGCGAGGTGTGGATGGTTTTCATCACCTGGACCAGGGTAGCCGCGCCGTCGGGTGCACCGAGCCGTTTGCGGGTCGCCTCGATGTCGGGCGCGTCGTGGCGGATCGCCTTCAGGAGGCGCAGCACGCCGTTGCCTTTCTCGGCGGTGCCGATCAGCACCGGGATCACCGCACCGTCACGCAGGTCGGCGGCGAGGTCGTCGAAGATCGCATCCTTGGGCGGCTCGATCTCCTCGAGCAGTTGTTCCATCAACTGGTCATCATGGTCGGCCAGCGTCTCCAGCATCGAGAAACGCGCTTCGAGCTCGCGCGCCTTGTCGTCGCCGGGAATCTGCGCCACCTCGCTTTCGGCATATTCGCGATAGATGTAGGCGCGCTCCAGCGCCAGGTCGATCGAACCAATGACGACGCCGTCCTTGCGCAGCGGAATCTGGCGCAGCAGCAACGGCACGGCACTGGCCGGCTGCAGCATCTTCAGCGTGTCGCGCACGCCGGTGATTGCCTTGTCGACCTTGTTGAGGAACAGAATGCGCGGCACTCCGAGATCGTCGAGCTTGCGCATGATCAGTTGCAGGGCAGGGATCTTCTTCTCATCGGCCTCGGCTACGACGACCGCGAGGTCGCAGGCGGCCAGCACCGGTTCGGCCTCGAAAGAGAATTCGATGGAACCGGGACAGTCGACGAAGGTGATCTGCTCGCCCATGAATTCGGTCGTGGCGACCGTCGCCTCGACGCTCATGGCGTGGGCGCGCGCCTCGGGCGAATGATCTGAAACGGTGTTACCTGATGAAACGGGATTTTGTCGGGGAATTGAGCCCGTACGGGCCAATATGGCTTCGAGAAGTGTCGTCTTACCGCTTGCGAAGGGACCGACTATGGCAATGCATTTCGGTCCCGTGCGTCGTCCTCCGGCGCGAGTACCCATGACTGACCTCCACTCAGGCGTTTCCCGTAGGACCGACTGGCATGTATGGTTCAGGCTTGGTCAATCGGTCCTGAGCGGCGGCCGGCCTGTTCGACCGTCGCGGGCGGGGTTCTTTTCAAGTGCCACCTGCCCAAAGCCATCGTCCCACTTGTTTGCCGGCAGGGCAAGAAAAATAGAAACCCTTTGCTCGGCAGTGGACCGTGCGGATCATATGCTGGGGCTGGCAGCGGGAAGCTGTTGCACGTCGACCGATATCGGCCGAAACTGAAAACAGGCGACCCGTCGCCCGCTGTTTGAAGGACCATCGACCCATGAAGATCATCGCCTGCGGCAGCGTGCCGACCGTCATCGCGCCGGAAAAATACTTCACCGGCCGGGTGCTGCAGACGCCGATCATCGAGAAAGAGGCGCCGGCGCGGCTGCGGGCCACGCTGGTCAGCTTCGAGCCGGGCGCGCGCACCCACTGGCATACGCATCCGCTTGGCCAGACGCTGTACGTGACGGTGGGCGCCGGGTTTGCCCAGACGTGGGGCGGCCCGATCCAGGAGATCAGGGCCGGCGACGTCATCTCGTTCGCGCCTGGCGAAAAACACTGGCATGGCGCGGCGCCGAAATCGGCGATGACGCATATCGCCATGCAGGAGGCGCTCGACGATGTCCATGCCGATTGGCTGGAAGCGGTGACCGCGGAGCAATATGGCGGCTGATTGCTCAGTCCGTAGGAAGCCGGGCTTCTGTTCCAGCCGCGATATTTTCAACTCAATAGCGTGATCGACAGCGCCATGCCCGTCCGTTCAACTGACCGTCAGTCAGTGACGTAGGTGATTGCGAAACTCACGTCTGGATATAGCCATTGTCAAAGCACCGTCTGCCCCTGGTCGCCGCTGTCTATCTTGGTTCGTTCGTGGCTCTGCTCGACGTCAGCATCGTCAATGTCGCGCTGCCGACCATCCAGCAGGCGTTGCAAACCGATTTCGGCGGCCTGCAATGGGTGGTCGACGCCTACACGCTGTGCCTGTCCGCCTTCATGCTGTCGTCCGGCCTGATCGGCGACCGCTATGGCCGCAAGCGCTCGTGGCTGGCCGGCGTTGGCATCTTCGTGGCCGGCTCGCTGATCTGTGCCGTCGCGCCCAACCTGCCGGTGCTGCTGGCCGGCCGGGTGGTGCAGGGCATCGCCGGCTCGCTGCTCATTCCAGGCGCGCTGTCGATCCTGACGCAGGCCTTTCCCGATGCGCGCCAGCGTGCCGGCGTCATTGGCGGCTGGGCGTCGTTCGCCGCCATCTCCCTGCTCGTTGGTCCCGTCCTCGGCGGCATCCTGGTCGAGACCGTCGGCTGGCAAAGCATCTTCCTGATCAACCTGCCGCTTGGCTTGATCACGGTCGCGCTCGGTGCTGCTTCGATCAACGAGACGGCGCATCCCGAACATGCGCATCTCGATCTTATCGGCCTGGCTCTCAGCATCCTGTGGCTGGGGGCGCTGACCTTTGGCCTGATCTCGGCCGGCGAGAACGGCTGGGGCGAGCCAAGGACCGTCGCGGCGCTCGTCGCCGGGGTCGTCGGCCTGGCTGCTTTCCTCGGCTTCGAGGCGCGCACGGCACGGCCGATGCTGCCGCTTGACCTGTTCCGCGATGTCCGCTTTGCCGTCGCCAATGTCGCTTCGTTCGCGCTCGGCTTCACCTCCTATTCCAGCGTCTTCTTCTTCTCGATGTTCCTGCAGCAGGTGCAGGGCTGGTCGCCGACGCAGACCGGCCTGCGCATGGCGCCGGCCTTCATCGTCCAGATCGTGGTGTCGCCGTGGATCGGCAGGCTCAGCGCCCGCTATGGCCACTCCGCGCTGATGACCATCGGCTATGTTGCTATCGGCCTGTCCATGCTCGGCATGTGCTGGGCCGGCCCTTCGACGCCCTATGCGATGCTGTGCCTTCTGTTCGCCATTGGCGGCCTCGGCAACGCGCTTGCAATCCCGACCGGCAGCGCTGCCGCCATGTCCTATGCGCCGCGCGAACGCTCGGGCATGGTGTCGGCGGTCATCAATGCCACCCGCCAGAGCGGCCTTGCCATCGGCATCGCCTTGCTCGGCGCCTTGATGAGCATGCGGGCAACCAACCTTTTGACCGGGTATCTCGGCGATGCCGGTGTCGCCAACGCGGAAGCGGTGGCGCGTGCTGCGATTTCACGGCATGATTTCGCAACCGATGCGGCGATGGGCGAAAGCGGCGTGCATGAACTCTATGCTGCCGCCTATGCCGGCGGCTTCCACGCCGCGATGCTGACGGCAGCGATCGGCGCGTTCCTCACCGCCGCATTGCTGGTTGCCGTGCTGGCGCCGGCCGAGGCGCGCTCAGCCAAAGAGACCAAGCACGAGGCGTGAGGCTGACGGCCCATTAAAAAACCCGGCGGTGAAGCCGGGTTTTTGCGTTCATAGTGCGTCGGTCAGGTCAGCGAAGCCGTAAAACGCTGGATGCGTGTGCAGGCTTCTTCCAGAAGCGTCTCCGAGGTCGCGTAGGAGATGCGGAAGTTGGGCCCGAGGCCGAAGGCCGAGCCGAACACCACCGCGACGCCCTCGGCTTCGAGCAGTTCCGAGCAGAAGGTCTCGTCGGTGTCGATCAGCCTGCCGGCCTTGGTCTTCTTGCCGATCAGCTGGGCGCAGGAAGGATAGACATAGAAGGCGCCTTCCGGCGACGGACAGGTGATGCCGCGTGCCTGGTTGAGCATCGACACGACAAGGTCGCGCCTGCCTTGAAAGATCGCCTTGTTTTTGGCGATGAAATCCTGCGGGCCAGTCAGCGCCTCGACGGATGCCCATTGCGCGATGGTGCAGGCGCCCGATGTCTGCTGACCCTGGATCATGTCCATCGCCTTGATCACTTGGACCGGACCCGCCGCATAACCGATGCGCCAGCCGGTCATTGCATAGGCTTTCGACACGCCGTTCATGGTCAGCGTGCGCTCGTAGAGCTTAGGCTCGACCTCGGCGATGGTCCTGAAGACGAAATCGCCATAGGTCAGGTGCTCGTACATGTCGTCGGTCAGCGTCCAGACATGCGGATGCTTCAACAGCACGTCGGCCAGCTCGCGCAATTCGGCTTCGGTATAGGCGGCACCCGACGGGTTCGACGGCGAGTTCATCAGCAGCCATTTGGTCTTCGGCGTGATCGCCTTTTCCAGCACGGAAGCGGTCAGCTTGAAGCCGTTGTCGATCGAGGTGTCGGCAAACACGGAGGTGCCGCCGCATATGGCCACCATCTCGGGGTAGCTGACCCAATAGGGGCGAGGAATGATGACCTCGTCGCCGGGGTTCAGCGTCGCCATGAAGGCGTTGAACAGGATCTGCTTGCCGCCGGTGCCGACTATGGTCTGCTCGGGCTTGTAGTCGAGATTGTTCTCGCGCTTGAACTTTTTGGCGATCGCCTCGCGCAGCGGCACGATGCCCGAAACCGGCGGATACTTGGTTTCGCCACGGCGGATCGCCTCGATTGCCGCATTCTTGATGTTGTCTGGCGTGTCGAAATCCGGTTCGCCGGCGCCAAGCCCGATAATGTCACGGCCGGCATTTTTCAGCTCGCGCGCTTTCTGCGTGACCGCGATGGTGGCGGAAGGCTTCACGCGGGAAAGGGTGTCGGCAAGAAAGGCCATGAGCTTGACGTCTCCATGGAAGATCGGCGCGGCCAGGAGCGACCGCGGCGCTTCTCATGTCGCATGATTTCGCGCAACGCAAGCATTGTCGGCTGATCCAGGTCTCAAGGAGCTGTGATCGGGACCCGGGGTCGGCAACAATAAATTCATTAACGAGCGGTAGAGGCTTGAGTGGCAGGATGGCAGACCAATTGCGGAGCGAGGAACCGTGTCGCGCAGCGTCGGGCTTGCCCACATCATCCGTCAGGACGACGGCACCTCCACCGGTGTCTGGGGTATCTACACGCTGCAAAGCGCCTTCCAGCCGATCTTCGCTTTCAAGGAAGGCAAGCTGTCGGTGGTCGCGTTCGAAGGGCTGATCCGACCGTTCCGCGACGGCGAGCCGCAATCGCCGATGAATTTCTTCTCGACCTGCCCGGCCGCCGACCGGCTGCATATCGAGGCGCTGACCAGGACGCTGCATCTTCTCAACGCCGGTGCCTGCCTGCCGCGGGAAGCATCGATCTTCGTCAATTTCGACCCGTCAGTGTTCACCGAACGCGCCGTTGCCGACGCTGCCTTGCGCGAAATGCGGCTCGTGCTGCACGAGGCCGGCATCGACCCGCGTCGCGTCGTCTGCGAGGTGACCGAGCAGCGGTCGGCGTCGCAGGAAGCCTTGCACGGCTTCGTCGCGGCACTGAGGGCCAACGGTTTTCGCATCGCCGTCGACGATTATGGCGCCGACGATTCCGACATCAATCGGGTCAAGGAATTGAAGCCGGATATCGTCAAGTTCGATGCCTACTGGATCACGCAGCTGATGGAGTCCGGCGCCGGCTTCGCGTTGCTGACCACCATGGTGAAGAACTTCGAGGAGCAAGGCATCCATACGGTGTTCGAAGGCATCGAGGAGGGCTGGCAACTGGAGCTGGCCGAGAAATCGGGGGCGTCGATGGTGCAGGGTTTCGTGCTGGCGCGGCCCGAATTGGCGCCGACCAGCTTTGGCGTCTTCGACAAGGCCAGGCAGGCGCCTGCCGCTGCTGCCGTCGACACGGCTGCTCCTGCCGCGGCAATGCCTTCGGCGCGGCCGGTCAAGGCCTTCGGGCGCCGGGTGGCGACATGAGAGACGATCGGCGGCGCAATGTCGGCGATGCGATCCAGGTCGACGAAGTCGGCATCGAATACGGCATCTATGGCGAGTTCCGCCTGCGTAGCGCCTATCAGCCGATTTTCGCGCCGCGCGGCCGGTCGCTTCACGCGGTCGCGGCCGAAGCCCTGATCGAGCCGCACCGTGCCGGCCGCCCCGGCGCGCCGAAGGTGTTCTTTGAAAGCGTTGCCGTCTCGGACCGGCTGTTTGTGGAAACCATGTGCCGGGCGCTGCATCTCAGGAATTTCCGCAACATCGGCGTCGACGGGCTCGACCTGTTCTTCAACTACAACCCGTTGATCAACGACCATGCCGGGCGGGCACTGGCCGAGATTCGCCTGATGACCAGGCATCTCGGCGAGTTCGGCCTGGCGCCGGCCATGCTGGTCTGCGAAATCACCGAACAGGCGGCGGACGACGCGCTTCTCGTGCGGCTGGTGCGCGAGATGCGGCGCGACGGCATCCGCATCGCCATCGACGATTTCGGCACCGGGCACTCGACCGAGGAGCGGGTGAGCCTGCTCAAGCCCGACATCGTCAAGATCGACGGCACCTGGTTCGCGGAGTTCTGCCGCCACGCTGCCGCCGAACGGTTCTTCCGCCCGCTGGTTTCCAGCCTGCATGACCGCGGCGCCAAGGTGCTGGTCGAAGGCATCGAGCAGCCCACCCATCTGCGCGTCGCGCTCGAAGGCGGCGTCGACCTGCTGCAGGGTTTTCTCCTTGCCCGTCCGGCCTTGGCCGGCACGGTATTCGAGGAGAAACCGCTGGTCATCGATGCACTGCTGGGCCGGGACAGCAAGGTCGTGCCCCTCTTTGGCTAGGGCATGTCGATATTCAGGTGATGCCGGCCTGCAACGGCGGCTTCCTGCGCTTCCGGTGCTCACGTACTTAAGTACGCTCCGCTCCGGTTCTCGGAACCCACCGTTTTCGGCTCGGCCTGACCTGAATCTCAACATGCCCTTCAACGGCCTCAGATTTTCGGCGATTCACACATCAGCGGCGCTGATCGTCGTACCAAAACAAATCATTGGTTGAGACCGCCGCCGCTGCGATAATCGCGCGGAGACAGTGCTCCGGGGAACAGCCATGATACTTTACGGCATGATCGACAGCGGCAATTGTTACAAGCCGCGCCTGCTGATGGCCAAGCTTGGCCTTGGCTTTACCAATGTCGAAGTGAGTTCGCACACCGGCGATACGCGCAAAGCCGACTTTGTCGCCAAGAATCCGAACGCCATGGTGCCGCTGCTCGAGTTCGACGATGGCCGGCGGCTGGCCGAATCCAACGCCATCCTGCTCTATCTCGCCGAAGGCACACGCTTCCTGCCGGCGGACAGGTATGAGCGCGGGCTTGCCTATCAATGGCTGTTCTTCGAGCAATACAGCCACGAGCCTTACATTGCCGTGCGCAAGGCGCTGCTGACCTTCCCCGAACGTGCTGGGGATGCGACCCCGGAGCGGCTGGCGGTGACGCTGGAGCGCGGCAACAAGGCGCTCGGCGTGATGAACAGGCATCTGGAAAACAATGCCTTCTTCGCCGGCAGCGCGCTCAGCGTCGCCGACATCGCGCTCTATGCCTATACGCATACGGCGGAGCAGGGCGGCTTCCAGCTCGACGCCTATCCGGCGGTGGCGGCCTGGCTTGGCCGAGTGGAAGCGGATCCGGGGCATGTGCTGATCGGGTGGATGGGGTAGTTTGTCCCGCGCCAGGTGGGCGGATGGGTAGCTACTTCAAGAGATGATCATAGTCCGCATGGGTGCCGATCCAGAACCAGATCACATCATCGTTGGTGCGGGTGGCAACAGCCCGGTAATTGTCGTCAACTCGCGCAGACCAGTAGCGTCCGACCTGTTTGAAATGCAGCGAGGGATCAAAAGGATGGGGAGGCGACGTGATTCACAGAGGCCGCGTCCGACCAGCGCGATGGTCCGTCAGTGCCTGTTCGGCAAGCTTATCCAATCGGCCGGCTTTCGCATCGGCCTCGATCTGCCGATCCCACATATCCTCCCGAAGCGCTTCGAACCAGGCAGCAAACGCCTTCAGTTCTTCAGGGCTCAGTTCCGCAACGGATTTTTCAATTTGCTCAAGCTTGGTCATGGCCGAATGATACCACTACTAGGCTAAAAGTACCATCGGTGGGACTGTAGCGCACGTTGCAGCACCTAACCCCAGACAGCAAAAAGGCGGGATAAATCCCGCCTTCCATGCTTGGTAGCCTGATCGGGAGGGTCCGGTCCGGGCTGGCAGCTATCTGCTGATCCAGCTTGTCGGGTCTTTCCGCTCCAGCGCGCTTCTCGCGCGACTGTCAGTACATCCGTGACTTGCCGCGCGCCCCGAGCTCTCGCCCGGCGCGCGCTATCGCAAAATCAGGCTGCCTTGCTCAGAGATCCAGCGGACGACTTGCCAGTGCGGCGGTCCTGCTCGATCTCGAAGTTGATCTTCTGGCCTTCGACCAGGGTCGACAGTCCAGCACGCTCGACAGCGGAGATGTGGACGAAAACGTCCGCGCCGCCCGCGTCAGGCTGAATGAAGCCGAAGCCCTTGGTGGCGTTGAACCACTTGACCGTTCCAGTTGCCATTTAGATAGTCCTTCACATTTGCTTTAGATTGACCGGACCGAGGTCCAGCCGGTGTGCATCGAGATTTTGGAGATAGACGTCAGCAAACGCGATTATCGCGAGGCCCGGATCGATCGGCCGAAATATCAATGGAAGGCATATAGGCTGCTTTCGCACGAAAAACAAGACTGCGTGAGAAAGCCGTGATGAGGGCGCCGCCCAATGGCCGCCCCAATCGCGTGAGAGCGTCGCGATGATCGGAGCCTGTGGGCGCTCGATCCACACCCGCTTGGGAGGGGATCTTGGGGAGAGGACCATGAAAATCATTCTGCTTGCCGCCTGCCTGACGCTTGTCGCCGCTCAGGCGCAGGCGATCTCGCGCTACGACCCGACGCGTATGAGCTGCGGCAAGGTTCAGGGGACGATCGCCCGGCAAGGGGCGGTCATCCTGCGCTACCAGTCGAAGCGGGTGCCGGGACTGCCGCTCTACGACCGCTATGTGCAGAGCCAGCGATTCTGCAGCATGGGCGAGGTGAGGACACGGGCCTACGTGCCGAGCGCCGACACAAAGTCCTGCCCGGTCTACAACTGCAAGCGGCCGGACAATGACCGGCATTTCCGCCGGCGGTTCTTCCACAACAACTAGGCACCTGCCTACATCAAAACCCGAACGACACCTGCGCTGGTGGCGGAGGGCCGACGCGCACGCCTTCCATGGCCAGCATCTTCTCCTTGGTGATCGATCCGCCGGGCGCCGAGAAGCCGCCGATCTTGCCGCCGGCGGCAAGGATGCGATGGCAAGGGATGACCAGCGGCACCGGATTTGAGCCAAGGGCGGCCCCGGTTTCGCGGGCGAGCCCGGCATGGCCGGCGGTTTTGGCCAGCTCGCCATAGGTGGTGGTTTCGCCGAAGGAGAGTTTTCGCGCGGCGTCGTAAATGGCGAGGCGGAAATCGTCGACGCCGTCGAGATCGACCGGCACGGCGGAGAAATCGATGTCCTCGCCCGCCGCATAGGCCTTGATCGCCGCGATCAGCTCGACCACCCATGGCGGCTGCGCCGTGGCACTGGAAACGCCGCCATGGCGCAGCAGGCGCCGCTCCACCGCCTCGCGGCTGCGTTCGGGCAGGCAGAGCCGGATCAGGCCCTTTTCGCTCCAGGCAATGCCCATGAAACCGATCACTGTTTCTAACACTGCGTGGCCGGCCGTGATCGAAACTGTCGTGACCATGATGCGTTCCTTCCCGCAAAGTGGCGAAATCCGGGATTCGTTCCGGTACATATCCGGAACAATATGGCACCACCGCCTGCCTCTCGCCACCCGAAAACCACCTGAGCGCCCCGATTGCCCGGCCTGAATCGCTGGTGTAAGGAATTTCTTAACAACCCGACAAACCGGACCCGAGCGCGGCTTGCCAGCAAAACTCAACCTTATCGCGATCGGCGTGATCCTGGCCGCCGCCGGCATCAGCGGCTGCACGTCGACCTCGCAGATGAAGCCCGCGCCTGCTCTCACCGAAACAGCGACCGTCGCCGGCACTGACGCCGGTTTCACCGTGCCGCTGCCGGAGACGGTTTCGGTGCTGCCGGAATCATCAGGGATCGCCCCCGTTCAGACGGCCGAGCTGCCGCTCGATCCCGCCGCACAGCCGGCTGCGGCGACCGCCGCTTTTGCCGGATCGACACCGATGGCACCAGCCGTGCCCGCGGTGATGACCGCCAATGCCTGGCAGGCGCCGCCACCAGCAAATGCGAGCAAGCCGGTCAAGGCGGCCGAGACCTATACGACCGCGGGGCTGGTCGTGCCGGCAACCGCCAAGGGCGATCGCATGCCCGGCGTCCAGCAAGTCGCCTATGTCGTGCCGCAGAACCCGGCGGCCCTGGTCCAGTTCCCGGCAGGGCCCGTGCAAGAAGAACACGCGACGGGCGTGCGTGGCGATGTCGAGCGGCTGATCGAGAAATACGCGGCGATCTATCAGGTGCCGGTGGATCTGGTGCGCCATGTCGTCAACCGCGAGAGCACCTTCAACCCGAAAGCCTACAACAACGGCCATTGGGGGCTGATGCAGATCAAACACGCGACGGCGCGCGGCATGGGCTATGACGGACCGGCCAAGGGCCTGTTCGACGCCGATACCAATCTGAAATACGCGGTCAAATATCTGCGGGGCGCCTGGCTGGTGGCCGGCGGCAACGCCAAGAAGGCCGACTGGCTCTACCAGACCGGCTATTATTACGACGCCAAGCGCAAGGGCCTGCTCGAGGCGACCGGCCTTGGCCGCGACCGCCAGCGCCGTCGCCTGCAGCCCGACGCCTGAGCGCGATGCCTGAACCGCGCCCGCCGGCTCTCAACGACATCCGGCTGCGCAAAATCCTCGACGAGACGCTGGTTCCGCCGCACTGGCCCGACGGCTTTGTCATGCGCAGCTTCGAGCCCGGTGACGCGCTGCCCCTGCATGCGCTGTTGACCGAAGTGTTCGACGACGGCGCCGACGGTCCGTTCGACGAGTGGTGGCCGCGCATCGCCGACGATCCCGAATTCGACCCGGCACTGTGCTTCCTCGTCATCGACGCCAAGGGCCGGCTGGCGGCAGCGGCACTGTGCTGGACCCGCGCCTTCGTCAAGGATCTAGCCGTTCATCCCGAGGCTCGCGGCAAGGGCGTTGCCGAAGCGCTGATGTGGCACGCCTTCGCCGTTTTTCGCGAACGCGGCGCCGACCATGTCGACCTCAAGACCAACACGGTCGAGAATCCCGCCGCCGTCCGGCTCTATGAGCGGCTGGGCATGATGCCTGTCGCCTGGGAAGGCTAGGGTGTGCTGATATTCAGGTGATGCCGGCCTGCAAATGATGGCTTCCTGCGCTTCCGGTGCTCACGTACCCAAAAGTACGCTCCGCTCCGGTTCTCGGAAACCACCATTTTCGACTCGGCCTGACCTGAATCTTAACACACCCTGATGGGTGTCGCCTCACGCAGGAACGGCGCGATTTGGGAACCCAAAGCGCCGCTTCGCATTCAATGGGAGGTGAGGGCCTGACAAGCTGCCGGCGGGTGGGAGCATTTCCGTGGCCGGCTGCGGAGGGACATCCACCCACCATGAAGCTTTTCCCCGCATTCCTGGCGCTCGGCATCGCCGCCATGCTGGTTGGTACGCCGGCGCGGGCCGTCGAGTTGTCGATCGTGTCGGGCGATACTGGCGACGGCATCAAGGTGCTGCGTGAGATCCTCGACCGCTATGAGAAAGACAGCGGCAACAAGGTCAGCATCGTCGTCATGCCGACGTCCGGGACCGACCAGTTCGGCCAATACCGGCTTTGGCTCGCCGCGGGAAACAGTGACATCGACGTCTACCAGACGGACGTGATCTGGGCACCGCAGCTCGCCAGCCAGGTCGTGGATCTGACCGCGGCGACCAAGGACGTCGTGGCCGAGCATTTCCCATCGATCATCCAGTCACAGACCGTCAACGGCAAGCTCGTCGCCTTGCCGATCTTCACCGATGCGCCGGCGCTCTACTACCGCAAGGATCTCCTCGACAAATATGGCGCCAAGGTGCCGGCCACCTGGAAGGAACTGGCGGACACCGCCAGGCTGGTCATGGACAAGGAGCGTGCGGCTGGCAATCGGGATATCTGGGGCTTCGTCTTCCAGGGCAACGCCTATGAAGGGCTGACCTGCAACGCGCTCGAATGGGTGATGTCGAATGGCGGCGGCCAGATCATCGAGCCGGACGGCTCCATCTCCATCAACAACAGCCAAGCGGCGGCGGCGCTCGATATGATCAAGGGCTGGGTCGGGACCATCGCGCCGCCCGGCGTACTCGCCTACCAGGAAGAGGAATCGCGCGGCGTCTGGCAGACCGGCAATGCGGTGTTCATGCGCAACTGGCCCTATGCCTATGCGCTCGCCAACGGCGAGGGCTCGCCGATCAAGGGCAAGTTCGACGTGGCACCGCTGCCGGCCGGCACGGGCGAGGGCGCGCGCCCGGTCGCGACCCTGGGCGGCTGGAATCTCGCCGTCTCCAAATATTCGAAGCATCCGGATGCCGCGATCGGGCTGGTCAAGTTCATCGCTTCGCCCGCGATGCAGAAATACCGCGCGCTGAAGACGTCCAACCTGCCGACCATCCAGGCGCTGTATGACGATGCCGACATTGCCAGGGAGCAGCCGATTATTCCGCGCTGGAAGCAGATATTTCTCAATGCGGTGCCGCGCCCGTCGGCCGCGGCCAGGATCAAATACAACGAGGCCTCGAGCCAGTTCTGGAACGCCGTTCACAACACGCTGTCGGGCGACGGCACCGCCGCCGACAATCTGGCCGACCTCGAAGCGATGCTGACCAAGCTGAAGGGCAACGGCTGGTGACCACAGTGCCGACAGGGACCGACGCCCGTGCGGCGTCGGAGACACAGGCTGTTCGCCGTCGGCCATCGCCGTTGACGGCACAGCGCGTTCGCTCGGCGTGGCTTTTCCTGGCGCCGATGCTGCTGGTGCTCGCCGGGGCGGCCGGCTGGCCGCTTGCCCGCACGGTTTATTTCAGCTTCACCGACGCCTCGCTGGCCAACCTCGACGCGCGCCAATGGGTCGGCTTCGCCAATTACTTCTCGGTGCTGCACATGCCGAGCGGCCGGACCCTCTATGACGGGTTGCTGGTCGATCCGGTCTGGTGGCGCGCGGTCTGGAACACGGTGCGCTTCACGGTGATTTCGGTGACCTGCGAAACCATCCTCGGCACCATCGTTGCCTTGGTTCTCAACGCGGAATTCGCCGGCCGCGGCATCGTCAGGGCAGCGATCCTGATCCCCTGGGCGATCCCGACGATCGTCTCGGCGAAGATGTGGCAATGGATGCTCAACGACCAGTTCGGCATCATCAATGTCGTGCTGCTCAACCTCGGCCTGATCAGCACCAAGATCGCCTGGACGGCCGACGCCGACACGGCGATGGCGGCCGTCCTCATCGTCGATATCTGGAAGGCGACACCGTTCATGACGCTGCTCATCCTGGCCGCGCTGCAGATGCTGCCGAGGGAGATCATCGAGGTCGCCAGGCTCGACGGCGCCAACCCCTGGCAGATCTTCTGGCGGGTGACCTTGCCGCTCATCCGCCCGGCGCTGATGGTGGCCGTGATCTTCCGCGCGCTCGATGCGCTGCGCATCTTCGACCTGATCTATGTGCTGACGCCCAGCAATGTGCACACCAAGTCGATGTCGGTATTCGCCCGCGAGAACCTGTTCGAGTTCGACAAGTTCGCCTATGGCTCCGCCGCCTCGACCTTGCTTTTCCTGATCCTCGCTCTGCTCACCATCGTCACCATCCGCATCGGCCGGATCAGCCTGGACGGAGGCCGCTGACATGTGGATCGTGAAGCGCACGGCCTTTTACCTGCTGGTCGCGGTCATCGTCTTCGTCGCCGTGTTCCCGTTCTACTATGCCATCGTCACCAGCCTGAAATCGGGGACCGACCTGTTCCGGGCCGATCTGTGGCCGACGACGATCAGCCTCGCCAACTACCGGAATGTGCTGACCGAAGGCAGCTTCGTGCGCAACTTGCTGAACTCGCTGTTCGTCTCCGGCGCGGTGGTTGCCCTTTCGCTGTTGCTCGGCGTCACATCGGCCTATGCGCTGGCGCGCATTCGATTCCGCGGCCGCTCGGCCCTGCTGTTCATCATCCTGTCGGTGTCGATGTTCCCGCAGGTGGCGCTGCTGGCCGGGCTGTTCGAACTGGTCCGCCTGTTCGGCCTCTACAATTCGCTGTTCGCGCTGATCTTCTCCTACATGATCTTCACCTTGCCGTTCACCGTCTGGGTGCTCACCACCTTCGTCCGCGACCTGCCGGTCGAGGTCGAGGAGGCGGCGATCCTAGACGGCGCGACGCCGTGGCTCATCATTACCCG
Source organism: Mesorhizobium sp. M7A.F.Ca.MR.148.00.0.0 (assembly GCF_003997735.1). Taxonomy (NCBI): domain Bacteria; kingdom Pseudomonadati; phylum Pseudomonadota; class Alphaproteobacteria; order Hyphomicrobiales; family Phyllobacteriaceae; genus Mesorhizobium; species Mesorhizobium sp. M7A.F.Ca.MR.148.00.0.0. The sequence continues at coordinate 43,721 of NZ_RZTB01000043.1, forward strand.
GGTCTTCCTGCCGCTGATGTGGCCGGCGCTGGCAACCACCGGCCTGCTGGCCTTCATCGGCGCGTGGAACGAGTTCCTGTTTGCCCTGACCTTCACCTCCAACAACGCACAGCGGACCGTGCCGGTGGCGATCGCGCTGCTCTCCGGCAACTCGCAGTTCGAGATCCCATGGGGCAACATCATGGCCGCCTCGGTGATCGTCACGGTGCCGCTGGTGGTGCTGGTCCTGATCTTCCAGCGCAAAATCGTCTCCGGCCTCACCGCGGGCGGGGTCAAGGGGTGAGGGACGAGTCCTCAGATGTCCGGCGCGTTGCCGATCTTCTGCTTAAGCTCCAGCGCCCAGGCGCGGCCTTCGTCGCCGCCCCACAGCAGCCAGGCAATATAACCGGCCGAAGGGTTTTGCTCATTGTCGTAGTTCCTGCCGCGCTTGTCGATCTCGTGGCGGGCGAATAGCTGACCATGCGGCGGATGGTGGAGGGCGCGAGCTTTTCCCGGTTCTTCAGCTCGGTGGCTCGGGCGACGCCGATCTCGGTGCCGCCACGGCCGAACTCGCCGCGCAGCCTGAGGCCCTTGGCGGCATTGTCGGCCACCACTTGCGGGCAGCGCAGATCGATCTCGCCGTCGTGCATGTTGTTCCCCGGATCACGCTGCCCGAACAGGTATTACGACATCTTACGATGCGCAATAAATGTCGGGACCGATCGCCGCCGAACGTCCTTGGGTCGCAGAGCAACCGCGCCGGGACGCCGGCGCCGCGACTTGAAGGAGCCGATCATGATCACCTTTCCCAATGAATCCGCCAAATACCGCACCGCGCGCGAAAAATTGCTGAAGAAGGAAATCGAGCTGCGCCGCGCCATGGAAGAGGTCGCCGAGGCCCGGCGCGCGCTGCCGCCGGGCGGCCTGGTCCGCCAGGATTATGAGTTCGACGGGCTGGACGGTGATGGGAGGCCTGCAAAGATAAAGCTGTCGGAGCTGTTCGCGCCCGGCAAGGACAGCCTGATCCTCTATCATCTGATGTTCCCGCGCCACCCGCAGGAAAAGCGCGAGGTGGCGACCAGCGGCGGTACGGCGAAGCTCGCCCGGCAGGACCAGCCATGCCCCTCCTGCACGGCGCTGCTCGACCAGTTCGACGGCGCGGTCGGTCATCTCCAGGCCGCCGGCTTCAATTTCGCGGTGGTGGGCAAGACCGCGCTTGAAAACCTGGTCACGCTCGGCCTCGACAGGGGCTGGCACAACATGCGGCTGGTGTCTTCGGCTTCCAACAGCTTCAAGCGCGACTACAATGCGGAGGCGGCCGACGGCTCACAGATCCCGCTGCTGTCGGTGTTTCACCGCGACGGCGAGGGCATACGCCATTTCTGGAGTTCGGAACTGGATTTCGCGCCGACGGAGCCGGGCCAGGATCCGCGCAGCCTCGGCACCTGCGAAACGCTGTGGAACCTGATGGATTTCACGCCGGAAGGCCGCCCGAACTGGAACGAGCAGCTGCAATATGGCGAGGCGTGTTGCCACTGAAAGGCAGCTCTGGCCAGCCGCCGCGTTTCAGTTTTCGGAACATGAGTCCCATGGGCTGGCTCGAACGAGGGCATCGGCGAGCGTTCGCGTCAGGCACGGATACGGTGGGGCAATTGAGGCGACATGCGCAGGCTTCTTCCTCAAGAGCTGCAACCGGAGTGCCCAAGCGACGTTGGATTGTCCGAGGGACAATTCCAACCGGAGACATGCCATGAAGACGCTTACCATTCTGACCGCAGCAGCATTGCTTGCCGGCGCGCCGGCCTTTGCCCAGTCGAACACGACCGCCACGACCACGCCGCTCGCTACGACGACGAAGGTCGACACTTCGACCTTCATCAAGACGGTGCCGAGCGCCAATGAGTTCGAGATCGAGTCCAGCAAGCTCGCCGAGCAGAAGGCGACCGATGCCGACGTCAAGGCGTTCGCCAAACAGATGATCGCCGACCACACCAAGGCCGGCGAGGAATTCAAGGCGGCGCTTGCCCAGGGCCAGACAACCTCGGCCACCGCACCGTCCGGTCCAGCCCTGCAGCCCAAGGAGCAGAAGATGCTCGATGAATTAAAGGGCGCCAGCGGCGATCAGTTCCAGGCCAAATACATCGAGATGCAGACCAACGCCCACAAGGAAGCCGTGGCGCTGTTCAGCGGCTATGCGCAATCCGGCGACGACCCGGCGATGAAGGAATTCGCCAAGAAAACCCTGCCGACGCTGCAGATGCACGAAAAACACGTCAAAGAACTGGCCGCCGCGCATCAGGGGTGAGGGCGGTTCAAGGCCGACGCTCTACGGCGCCCCCCTCTGTCCTGCCGGACATCTCCCCCTCAAGCGGGGAGA
>NZ_RZTB01000440.1:0-377 GCF_003997735.1 Mesorhizobium sp. M7A.F.Ca.MR.148.00.0.0
GCGTGACCGCCAAGGTGCGGCGCACAGAAAAGCAGACGGCCAACGGCGCGATCGGCACTTTGGTCAAGGATCCGAAGACCGGCGAATACCGGCTGGCCAAGGACTGAGCATCATCCCGCAGACGATTGTGGACACCGACATCGGGTCGCGTAGCTGGCACGCACACGCCAAAATCAATCTTGCGCTGCATGTCACCGGCAGGCGCCCTGACGGCTATCATCTGATCGAAAGCCTGGCGGTGTTCACGCGTTTTGGCGACAGGGTCGAAATCGCGCCCGCCGACAGCGATGAATTTACCGTGTCCGGCCGTTACGCTCCGGCCGTTCCTCTCGACGCCAGCAATCTGGTGCTCAAGGCGCGCGATGCCCTGCGGCAGA
>NZ_RZTB01000441.1:0-374 GCF_003997735.1 Mesorhizobium sp. M7A.F.Ca.MR.148.00.0.0
ATCCGACCGGCCCGACGCTGATCGCCGATCTCGATGCCATGCGGTATTGATGCGCCTAGCAACGTTTGAGGTGACCGAAGTCTCTGAACTTCGTCATCCCTGGGCGAAGCAGGAGCGCAGCTCCGTCGCGGAGACCCTGGGATCAATGCCGCGACCTTAATCATAGGGTGCAGCGGAGCAGAATTCTGCACCGCTGCGGGGCTTCCGAGTCCCGGCATGGATCCCGGGGTCTGCGCTGCGTCGCTTCGCTCCTTGCTCCGCCCCAGGATGACGACTTTTCGGGATCATGCTCCAGGGCTGACCGCGTAGCGCAGATGGACGAGCCCATGCGCCAAGGCCTTGCAGCTTTTCAGTGACAACTGCGTCTTGCCCCC
>NZ_RZTB01000442.1:0-374 GCF_003997735.1 Mesorhizobium sp. M7A.F.Ca.MR.148.00.0.0
CAGTATAGTCTCGAGCATTTCTTCGCGGTCCTTCAAGACGTCGACATTCCATAAGCGGAGGACAGACCAATCAGTTGAAATCATAAAGCGATCCTTGGCCTGGTCGTATTTGTTCTCGGCGTGCTGGCTGCCATCAATCTCGACAATGAGTTGGCACTCTCTGCAGGCAAAATCGGCAAAATATTTACCTATCGGGAATTGCCGCACGAATTTATGGCCGTTCAATCGGCGATCACGCAGTTCGAGCCAGAGTGCGCCTTCGGCGTCGTTGTCTGATTGGCGCAGACGTCTTGCACGTTTTGTTGTCGCGATTCCTGGTCCACGCATGCGCCGCCCCTCACCCCTACCCTCTCCCCGTGAAGGACGGGGAGAGG
>NZ_RZTB01000443.1:0-368 GCF_003997735.1 Mesorhizobium sp. M7A.F.Ca.MR.148.00.0.0
CATGGCGAAAATCTAACCTATAAATCGTATTTGACAAGTTAGATTCAGCGATGCACCCTCACTCTGGGCTGCGATGATCTTCGCAGCCTTTTGAGCCTGTCGCTGGCCAGGACCGCTTCGCACTTTTGGGCGGCATGCTTCGAGGTTTTGCATGCTCTATTTCTTCCAGCAGGTGCTGAACGGGCTGCATTCGGGCGCGCTTTATGCGCTGCTCGCCTTTGGCTATGTGCTGACCAACGGCATCCTGCACCGCACCAATCTCGCCTATGGCGCATTGTTCGCCTTTTGCGGCCAGACGATGATCCTGACCGCGGCCTTCGGCTATCAGATGCTGTGGCTGACGCTGCTGGCGGCGGTGGCGCTCGGCG
>NZ_RZTB01000444.1:0-367 GCF_003997735.1 Mesorhizobium sp. M7A.F.Ca.MR.148.00.0.0
TGCTAATCCTCATGGCGCAGCAGGTAGCCAAGACCACGCAAGGTGGCGATCTGAACCCGAGACCCTTCGAGCTTCTTGCGTACACGGTGCACATAGATCTCGATGGCGCTGGGGTCGGCGTCGGTCTCGAAGTCGTATATCGCCGCCGACAGCGCCGCCTTGCTCACTGTGCGTCCCGCCTTGACCATCAATTGTTCCAGTACCGCGTGTTCGCGCGGCGTCAGCCCCAGCGTTTCGCCGGCGAGCGAAAACAATCGCGTGTTGGTGTCGAAGACAAGATCGCCGCAAGCAACGACGGGCGCGGTGCGGTCATTGGCGCGGCGCAGCTGCACGCGCATGCGCGCCTCCAGTTCCTCGATCTGGAACG
>NZ_RZTB01000445.1:0-364 GCF_003997735.1 Mesorhizobium sp. M7A.F.Ca.MR.148.00.0.0
CTTGGGCGATGCAGCTATGTTCCTGCTTTTGCAAAAATTGCGCAGCCTCGTACGCCGATGCAAGGTGCGTCTGTCCGTGTCGCCGGCGGAATATCCGCGGCCGAGATCGTGTTACGTATTGTGATACCTATTGTGATACAAATCGGACCTTGGAGCAGAAAAAACATAATAAAAACATAGCTTGATCCGGGGATAGTTCCCGCCAACGGTAGTATCACAGTAGGTCTCACAATATGTATCACAAATAGGAACTGGGTGCGCTCGGAAGCGACGCGAAGTGATTGATACCAAAAAGCTTTTTTGCGACACGCGATGGTCATTGTCGGAAACCGCCAGGATTCTTGGCGAAGAAAATCGAACAGGG
>NZ_RZTB01000446.1:0-363 GCF_003997735.1 Mesorhizobium sp. M7A.F.Ca.MR.148.00.0.0
TCGCCCGGAGCGCGACCGCCCCTTGTTCGACGGACGGCGCAAAAAATCGCGCGTCGGCTTTCCGGCCTGCCGGTTATCGGCCCGACAGCTCCACCTACCCCAGGTCGAATGCCTCGAAACGGTAGCGGCCGGTTGTCATCCAGGTTCAGTAGAACGGCGAATATGGCTCCAGTCCCGCTCGCGTGAAGATGGAAATGGGGTGATCAATTCGCGCGACAACGCCCGCCCCCAAATTGATGCCCGTTCCGTCGCAGACACTAAAGACTTTCGACCGCGTTCCGATCAGCACATGGACCGGTTTCCCCGCCTGGACGGGGTATGTACTGTTGTGGATGAAAAGGACCCCGCTCGCTTGTAGCGTGT
>NZ_RZTB01000447.1:0-358 GCF_003997735.1 Mesorhizobium sp. M7A.F.Ca.MR.148.00.0.0
GGCATGACGACAATCAACGAGCAACGGTGATACAAAAGCGACGCATCCGACGCGGTCAAAAGACCATAGTAGCATGTTAAGTTAACGTCAATACGTGAGATATTTTGCGGATATGTCTGACGTCATCTGCGACGAAAATTGCCATCCCCTCGTACCGCATCCGATGCGGACGAAGTTCCGGCTAGTGCCCAACTGGCCGGATAGGCTTCAACCCCGCACTGGGAGCCAGAGAGCACGGCAAGATTGACGCCGAACGCGCTTCGACTGGCTTTGCGAGTTCCTGCGCAACGACCGGAGAACCCGCGCCGCTTCGGCGCCGTTCAAAGAAAACGCGACGACTCAAGAAGCTCAGCCACCC
>NZ_RZTB01000448.1:0-358 GCF_003997735.1 Mesorhizobium sp. M7A.F.Ca.MR.148.00.0.0
CCGCGGCCGCGAACGAGCCGAGATCAACTGCCTTGACGAACACGGCCATGCTCTCAAGCCGATCCATATTCGGAACTCCTGGTTTCTACTGTTCTCCCTCTACAGCCATTTATCTCCGACATGCCCGGCTGCATAGCTCATTCGGTTCAGATTATTTGGAGTATCCCGAATGACACGCGTAGTTCGCTTTCACCAGCATGGTGGCCCTGAGGTTCTGCGCATCGAGGATGTCGCGCTTCTCCGACCGGGTCCGGGCGAAGTTCAAATCCGGGTCAAGGCACTCGGCCTCAATCGCGCCGAAGCGCTGCTGCGCGCGGGTTCCTATATCGAGACGCCGACGCTGCCCTCCGGGCTTGGT
>NZ_RZTB01000449.1:0-356 GCF_003997735.1 Mesorhizobium sp. M7A.F.Ca.MR.148.00.0.0
CACCTCTTGGGGCGATGCATCGGGGACAGGGGACGCGTTAGTCAGTGAAGGCTGTGCCGGCCTTCCGGGCGGCTGCTATGGCTTGGGCATGCCCATGAAAGACGTGCCATTCGCCCTTAGCTGCAGCCTTGCGTAGTGCCGGGTAGTCGGCGTCGTCGACATGCTCAAAGTAGGTGTCAAGGGTCAGCCCATGCTGCCTAAGCACGTTGCGCTCCAGATGCTGCTCGAATGCAACGACGACCACAGCCGCTTCAACCTCCTCGATCCCAAAGGCTTCCCCAGTCGGGATTTCTCCAGTCTCCACGAAGGCGTCAACAATGAACTGCTGTTGGGGTTCGCTGTGAGTGTCCCTGAAG
>NZ_RZTB01000044.1:0-43344 GCF_003997735.1 Mesorhizobium sp. M7A.F.Ca.MR.148.00.0.0
TGTCCTGTGCGATAGCGGCTATACCTGACCTTCCTAGGGCGAGTAGAAGCCTTCAGCGACCTACAGCATCTCGCTCAGTGACGCCAATGCGGCTAACGATGCCGTCACCAGATATTCTCGCCGTCACCCACGCGTATCGGCTTCACCCCTCGGGAGTTTCGCGCTCGCCTGTCGGGCTTCGCCTTCGATCTCGATCTTGCTCCGCGCTTGAAGATCGAAGCGCACCGTTACGGTGCGCATGCGCGCATGCAGGACTCCGTCCAGCGTACCGCGCATTTCATGCAGATAAGTCAGCGACGATTTCCCAAGCTTTTCTATAACGCTGCGAACGGTGACCAGAGTTCCCGCCGCGGTTTCATGCACGTAGTCGATCTCCATCCTCACATCCGCCCAGCCGAGGGTCGGCGTCAAACGAGGATCGGCAATCCTGCCCAGCAACTGGAAACTGGCGTCATCAAACATCGCCACATAATGACGAACGTTGAGATGGCCCATCGCGTCGCACATCCAAGGATGCACGACGCCGACATAGGTTTCGATGCCGGGCGTCAAAACCCGACCTCGTTTGCGCCCTTGAGATCCAGCAGTTGACGGGCTTCGTCGGGCGTCGCGATTTCGAGCGACAACTCGTTGAGAATGCGCTTTATCTTGGCAACCTGTTCGGCATTGCTCTTAGCGAGCGTGCCCTTGCCGACATAGAGGCTGTCTTCCAAACCGACCCGTACATTGCCGCCCATGATCGCGCCCATCGTGCAGAGATTTATCTGGTGCTTGCCCGCGGCAAGGATCGACCAGAGATAGTCGTCTCCGAACAGCCGATCAGCCGTCCTGCGCATGTGCATCATGTCTTCTGGGTCGGCGCCGATTCCGCCCAGCAGCCCGAAGATCGTCTGGACGAAAAGCGGCGGCTTCAGCAGCTTGCGGTCGAGAAAGTGCGCAAGCGTGTAGAGGTGACTGACATCGTAGCACTCGAACTCGAATTTCGTGCCATAGGCCTGGCCGACTTCGACGATGATACGCTCGATCTGCTCGAACGTGTTGGAGACGATGCCCTTCTTTGTGTCTTCCAGGTAGCCCTTCTCCCAGTCGTACTTCCAGTCGGTGTATTTCGGCGCGATGTGGTGCAGGGCGAAATTCATAGATCCCATATTGAGCGAGCAGAGTTCCGGCTTCGAAGCGTGCGCGGCTTCAAGGCGCTCTTCGAGGGTCATCTTCAGCCCGCCGCCGGTGGAAATGTTCATCACGGCGTCGGTCTGCTGCTTGATGCGCGGCAGGAAATCCATAAACAGCTTTGGATCAGGGGTAGGCTTGCCGGTCTCCGGATCGCGGGCATGCAGATGGATCACCGACGCTCCGGCTTCGGCTGCTCCGACGGCGGCGTCGACGATCTCGGACGGCGTTATCGGCAGATACGGGCTCATCGTCGGCGTGTGGATCGAGCCGGTGACCGCACAGGTGATGACGACTTTCGGCGATTTCTTCATTGTTGAACTCTCTCTTGTCTGCCTTTTGTTGTTATCTCTCGAGCGCGAGGCAATCCTCACGACCACAGCCCAATCGAACCGCCTCGCCCGCATTGAGTTCGGACCGAGACGACGATGCGGCAAGCTTGACAATGAATTTCAGGCCGCCCGCCGTCACAGCGACGAGCCGGATGTGATCCCCGACATAGACGGACTGAACGACGGTTGCCGCAATCACGTTGAGGGCTGTGGAGCCATCGTGCAATAAGGACATGCGCTCGGGCCTGATCGACAGCGTCACCCTGGCGCCCGCGGGGGGCGTCGCGCCAGGGGAAATGGCGTTCAACACCAGATCGCCATCGTCGAGATGGACGGCCACGCCACCGTTTTCACCGCCGGCAAGCACGGTGCCGGACATGCGGTTGTTCTCGCCGATGAAGCTCGCCACAAAGCTGCCCGTCGGACGCTCATACAGTTCGCGTGGTGTCGAAAGCTGCTCGATGCGGCCGGCACTGAACACCGCGATCCGGTCCGACATGGTCAGCGCCTCGGTCTGGTCGTGTGTCACATAAACGAACGTGACGCCGAGCCGGGCATGGATATCCTTGATTTCGAACTGCATCTGCTCGCGCAATTGCTTGTCGAGGGCGCCGAGCGGTTCGTCCATCAGGACAAGATTTGGTTCGAAGATCAGGGCGCGGGCAACCGCGACGCGTTGTTGCTGCCCACCCGAAAGCTGCGCCGGACGCCGGTTGCCGAATTCGGGCAACTGGACCATGTCGAGAACGTTCCTGACACGTCGCGTCACCTCGTCGCGGCCAAGTTTGCGGACCTCGAGCGGGAAAGCCAGGTTTTCGGCGACCGTCATGTGCGGGAAAAGCGCGTAGTTCTGGAACACCATGCCGATGCCGCGACGATTGGCGGGAACGTTGTCGATGCGCTGACCGTCAATGAGGATTTCGCCCTCGGTCGTATCTTCGAACCCCGCAAGCATCATCAACGCCGTCGTCTTGCCAGACCCGGAAGGCCCCAGCAGCGTCAGGAATTCGCCGCGCATGATTTCCAGGTCGAGCTGACGCACCGCCTGGACCGTCTGCCCGTAGCGCTTGCTGACGCCACGAAACTCGACATGAACCGGGCCACGCGGGGATCCGCCCATCACCGCGCCTGCGCCTTGGGATCACGGCGTGCCGAAGCCGGGCGTTTGCGCGCAGGCTGAGCCTCAGCCGCCGCCGCGGCGCGAAGAATGATGTCGGCGGCCTCACGCAGATCGGCAACCAGCGCCTTGCGCGCAGCCGCGCCATCGGCGCGACGCAGCGCCGCGAGCATTTCGTCGTGATGGTCCAGGCCCAGGCCGTAGGTCACGTCCGAGCGGACGATGTTCAGAAACGGTCCTGCCTGCAGCCACAATTTCTCAATGATCTGCTGGATGAGAGGTGACCGCGCGGCATGGTACATCGTGAAATGGAAGCGCCTGTTCAAGCCGAGATAGCTAGCCATGACATTGCTCTCGACGCATTCGCGCATCAGCCCGTTCAGCTTCGCCAATTCATCGAGTTCTTCGGGCGTGATGGTCGTCGCGGCCCACTCGGCCGCCGTTCCTTCGACGCTGCAGCGCACACGCACCAGATCCGAAATACGCGCCACCGTGGCCTCGGGGACGATGACGCCCCGATTTGGGTGGTCGAACATCGCCTCGTCGCTGACGAGTTGCCGCAAGGCCTCGCGCACCGGCATGGCGCTGGTCCGGTACTGTTCGGCAAGCTGTCGCACGACCAGTCTTTGGCCGGGCAGGAAGTCACCGTTCATCAGTGCTTCCTTCAAGCCCGTATGGACACGGACATGAGCTGTCTTTTGCGCGGCTGAGCCGGCACTGGCATCCTTGCGATCAAGCATCAGTTTGTCCGGCGCGGCAGTATTTTGAGGTTGCTCGACAGGAAATCGTCGAATGCGCCGGCGAAGCCGTCGAGTTCGGCGTCGCCAAATGGCAGTGACAACGCCAGCATGCCGCGCGGCGTCACGTAGTACCCTCGCAACAGCATTTCGATATGCCAAAGCGCAATCACCGAAGGACCGGCATCGTCTAGCCGCGCCGGAGTGTCCACCGGCCCCCTGACGAAATGCAGGTTCATCAACGACCCACGCCCTATGACGATGCCCTCGACGCCATGCCTTTCAAGGGAGACGTTCATCGCTTCGCGCAGGCGATCGCCGCGCGCATTGATCGCGCGGCTCGCCTCTTGCGTCAGCACCTGGGTCAGACCGGTGAAGCCAGCAGCCATGCTGAGGATATTGTTGTTGAACGTCCCGCCATGCGAGAACGCACCGGGCAAAGCCGGATCGAAGCGATCGACGAGGTCGGCGCGTCCACCGAATGCGCCAAAACTGGCGCCGCCGCCGATATACTTGCCGAGCGTCACGAAATCGGGAAAAATCCCATGCGCCCCGTGGAGCGCGCGGTAGTCGAGGCGCGAAGTCATGACCTCGTCGAAAATCAGCAGCGCGCCGGTCTCCTTCGTCACCGCGCGCAGCGCTTCCAGGAACTCACGCGTCGCCGGGATGCAGCCGCCGCCGCCCATCATCGGCTCGACGATCACCGCGGCAAGCTCGTCGCCCTGTTCCTTGATGACCGCCACGGCGCCTGCACTATCGTTGTAGTCGGCGAAGACAAAGGGGAAAGGCAAATTGAGTGGCGAGCCGCCATGCGCAAAGGTGAGTACGCCACCGTGGTAGCCCTCGCGGAATGCGAGTATCTTCGAGCGCTGGGTGATGGCGCGAGCCGCCGAAATAGCCATGATGTTGGCTTCAGTGCCCGAGTTGCAAAAGCGAACGCGCTCGATGGCCGGAAAGCGGTCAACCACCGCGGCAGCCAGGCGCGCTTCGTAGCGGTTGGGGGCGCCCAGCATGATGCCGCCCTCTATTACGTCCACAAGGGCTGCCGAAATCGCCTTGTCGGAATGGCCGTAAAAACCGGCGCTGTATTCCGAGACCAGGTCGACATAGGTATGGCCGTCGAGATCGGTGACCCTGCAGCCGTCGCCGGAAACAAACGATACGGGGAATGGCGGATACCATAGAACAGCCCTCGTATTGCCACCCGGCAACGATGCCGCGGCCTCGTTCTGCCGCGCCAGGCTTTTCGGGTTGGCGTCAGCGAAACGCTGTCGGGCCTCATCCAGAACAGCAGCGAGACTGACATTGGCGCGCACGTCTGTAGTGCCTTGCAGCATTCGATCAAATCCCCTCGCATTTTCAACTTTTTTGCATCCTATCGCAAATTCCTGTTGCTAATCAATCCATTTTGCGTTTGAAATTTGATCAAATCTGCAACGATAAGAAAGGGGAACTGCAATGAGGACTTATCTGCAAGCCGTATCTGCCGCCGCGATCTGCCTCGCGACCTCGACTTTGGCCGCGTCCGCGGCCGACCCCGTCACGGTGGTCGGCTGGGGTGGTACATGGGACAAGGCCTACAAGGATGGGGTCTGGGACAAGTACACCGAACAGACGGGCGTCCCGATCGTCATGGAAGAATGGGGCGGCGAGGTCGCCAAGGTGCGTGCCCAGGTGCAGGCGGGCAACATCACTTATGACGTCGTCTCGGTCGAAGCGCCCGCCATGGAAGTCGGCTGCGCCGAAGGCCTGTTCGTCCCGCTGACGCCCGAGATCACCGGCGACGCGGCGAATTATCTCCCAGGCACCCTGCACGAATGCGGCGTCGCATCCGACACCTGGGCTACGGTCCTTGCCTATAACACGAAGGTCTACAAAGGTGACGCCGCGCCGAAGAGTTGGGCGGACTTCTGGAACGTCGAGAAATTTCCGGGAAAGCGCGGGCTTTACCAGCAGGCGCAGTTCACGCTGGAAAATGCGCTGATGGCCGACGGCGTGAAACGCGAGGACATGTACAAGGTGCTGGGCACGCCGGAAGGCGTCGACCGGGCATTCGCCATGCTCGACAAGATCAAGGCGCACGTCGTCTGGTGGTCCACAACGACGCAGGGCATCCAGAACCTCGACAGTGGTGAAGTGGCCCTCAGCGACGGGTTCAATGCGCGCATCACCAACGAAGCCATCAACGAGAAGAAGCCCTATGCGATCGCATGGGACGCTGGCTTCTTCTATGGCACCGACTACTGGGCGGTGGTGAAGGGCGCGCCGCACCAGCAGGCCGGGCTGGATCTCCTCAAGTGGTTCTCCATCCCTGAAAACCAGGCCGGCTTCTCGAAACTCTATGCCTATGGCACCGGCCGCAAGGAAGCCGCCGACCTCATTCCCGCGGATTGGAAGGCCAACCTGCCGACGTCGCCGGAGCACCTTCAGTACGGCGCCTCCTATGACAACGACTTCTGGACCGAGCACAAGGAAGCACTGGAAGAACGCTTCAAGGCCTGGCTCGCGAAGTAACCCAGGCATGTTGGTCGGGACAAAGCCGGCTATGAAGCGGCGCCAACGGGGCGGCATGCTCGCCCTGTTGACGGCCCCGCTTATTCTATTCGTCGTCATTCTGTTTCTGTGGCCGGTAGCGCGCTTCCTCGCTCTGGCCGTCGACAACTCGGATTTCTCGAACAACCTGCCGCGCACAATTGCCGCTCTGGCGGGCTGGAATGCGGATAGCGGCCTGCCTGGCGAACCCGTCTTTGCAGCACTCGTCGAGGATTTGGCCGACGCGCGGCGCGCCGGGAAGGAAGGCGTCCTGGCGCAACTCGTGAACCAGCGCGTCGTCGGCAGCCGTTTCCTCGTCATCAAGACGGCAAAGGATGCGGCCGACGGCAACCTCGACATGCGCCCTGTGCGCGACGAGGTGCTCGGCAAACAGGCCGGCTGGAAAAACATCGATCTCTGGCAGGTCATAGCGCGTCAGCAAAGCGCGCGAACGGACTATTATCTGCTTGCGAGCCTGGACCTGAAGCGAGGCGCGGACAATTCAATCGAAGCCGTTTCCGCCGACCGCGCCATCTTCGTCGACGCGCTGCTGCGTACGATCTGGATCAGCATCGTGGTGACCGTCATCTGCGCGGTGCTCGCCGTGCCGCTGGCGCAGGCAATTGTCAGCGCGCCCCCGGCCTGGTCGAAGCTGATGTTCGCGTTGATCCTGTTTCCGCTCTGGACGTCGCTGCTGGTGCGCACCGTCATCTGGATCATCGTGCTGCAGAAGAACGGCCCCGTGAATTCCACTCTGCTCGGATTGGGTATCGTCAGCGAACCCCTCGACCTCATCTACACCCGCTTTTCGCTTTATTTGGCGATGGTTCAGGTTCTGCTGCCTATGATGGTGCTCTCCGTCGTCGCCGTCATGCGGCGGGTTCCGACCACCTACATGCGCGCGGCACTTTCGCTGGGTGCGCCGTGGCTCACGGCATGGCGCCGCGTGCAGTTGCCGTTGATCCTGCCAGGAATCCTGTCTGGCGGGGGGATCGTTTTTGTCTTCGCACTTGGCTACTACATCACCCCGACGCTTGTCGGCGGGCCGACCGACCAGATGATCTCCAGCTACATAGCTTTCTACACGAACAGCACACTGAACTGGGGCATGGGTGCAGCGCTTTCGCTGCAACTGCTGATGATCCTCGTGTTGTTTGCGTTGCTGTTCTGGACGGCGTCCGTCCTCTTCCGCCGCAAGGCGCATGTGGCATGAGCGCCGACCGCTTCCGGAAGTGGCTGATGTATGCCTATGCGGCGACGTTGCTGGCGTTCATCATTCTGCCCCTGCTGATCGTGATCCCTATGTCGCTGACCTCGAGCAATTCGCTGGCATTTCCGACGCCGGGCTGGTCGCTGCGCTGGTATGCCGAACTGTGGGTCGACCAGCGTTGGCCGAACGCACTGTGGAACTCGGTCGTCATCGGGCTGTCCACCACGGTTCTGGCGTTGCTGCTCGGCATACCTGCGGCGATCGGACTCGCCTGGGGCGATTTTGCCGGCAAACGGATTCTCTACGCGATCATCGCCGCGCCCTTAGTGACGCCGGTTGTCATTGTCGGCGTCGCGGCTTTTTCATTCTTCGCCACACTGGGACTCGTCGGCAACAAGCCATCCATCATTCTGGTGCATACGGCGATGGCCGTGCCTGTGATGCTGACGACTGTCGTCGCCAGCCTTTCGACCTTCGACCGGACATTGGTTCGCGCCGCGGCATCGCTCGGCGCCGGCACCATGCGCACATTCTTCAAGGTAGTGCTGCCGCTGATAGCGCCGGGCGTCATTACAGGGGCCATCATCGCCTTCATCATCTCTTTCGACGAAGTCGTCGTCGCAAGTTTCCTCTCGACAGGCGCGGAGCGAACCTTGCCTCGCATGATCTTCTCCGGGGTTCGCGAATCCATCAGCCCTGCCATCGCGGCCGTCGCTGTGTTGCTGATCGCATTCTCTGCGACCCTGCTTGGTGTCATCGCCATCCTTCAGGGCCGCTCGCAAACTCTCCGCGCAAGGGCAACGGCATGAGACTGGTTCCATCGGTGCAGCAGTTGGAGACCGAGATGACGGCCTGGCGGCGGCATCTGCATGCCAATCCAGAACTCGGCTTCGAAGAGTTCGAGACGACGCGTTTCGTGGCGGACAAACTGCGCTCGTGGGGCATCGAGACGACCGAAGGCGTCGGACGGACAGGTGTCGTCGGCACGCTCAGGGGCAGGCTCGGCGCTGGTCGCAGTCTTGGCATCCGAGCCGACATGGACGCCCTGCCGATGACCGAGGCGCGGCCGCTGCCGCATGCATCCCGCATTCCCGGGAGGATGCATGGCTGCGGCCATGACGGTCACACGACGATGCTGCTCGGCGCAGCCTCGGCGCTTGCCCGCTCGCCCGACTTCGCCGGCACCGTGCATTTCATTTTCCAGCCGGCCGAGGAGGGCCGAGGTGGGGCACTCGCCATGCTGAATGATGGCCTTTTCGAGCGTTTCCCCTGCGATGAAGTCTACGCGCTGCACAATTGCGAACGGCCTCTCGGCGAGATCGCCGTCCACCGCGGAACGGTGGCCGCGGCGGCCGATCGCTTCGAGATGGTCGTCCATGGAAGGGGCGGCCACGCGGCGATGCCGCATCTGGCGATCAATCCACTCCCCGTCGCCGCGCGCATCCTGCTGGCAATCGAAGCCCTGCCCGGTCGCCTGACCGATGTGCACTCTCCGGCAATCGTCACCGTTGGCAGCCTGCGCGCCGGCGAAGCCTTCAACACCATCCCCGATGCGGCGTTTCTGACCGGCACCGTGCGCACCTTCGACCATCAGGTTCAAAAGACGCTGGAGATGGCAATCCGCCGCATCGCGAAAAACGAGGCTGAAGCTTTTGGCGCCAGCGTCGATATTCGCTACGAAACGCCCTTCGCGCCGACGATCAACACTCAGGCGCAAGCCGACGCGATGATCGCGATTGCGAACGAGGTGATGGGCTCGGAACGCCTCGTCGTCGATCCGCCTCCCGAGATGGGTTCTGAAGATTTCTGCTACATGTTGGAACAGCGGCCGGGCTGCTATTTCTTGCTTGGCCAGGCGGACGACGCGCACCAGGCCGCCGCGCACGACACCAATTACGATTTCAACGACGCTATCCTGCCGATGGGCGCCAGTCTTTGGGTCAGGCTGGTGGAGCGCCGCCTGTCCGCCGCAGGCGCATCGTGATGCAGTTGCCGGAAAAAGACATCCGCTGGCGGAGCCATTGGCTGCGGCAGGCATTGCCCGAGGACCCGGACCTTGCGCCTCCGCTCGAAGAGACAACGCAGGCCGACATCTGCATCGTTGGCGGCGGGTATCTCGGACTGTGGACCGCCATTCGCCTCAAGCAGCACAATCCAGGCTTCGACGTTGTCATTGTAGAGCGCGACATTTGTGGTGGTGGCCCGAGCGGCCGCAATTCCGGAATGGTGCTTTCGGCGTGGACCAAATACAGCGCGCTTGCCGCGCTGCGCGACGGAAACGACGCGCTTTCGATCATCAAGGCATCCGAAGCCGCGATCGGCGGCATCGAGGCTTTCTGTCAGGCCGAGGCAATCGACGCCTGGTTCGATCGCATCGGCTGGATCTGGGGCGCTACGTGCGAAGCACAGCTTGGCGCCTGGGACGACGCGTTAAACAAGCTGGCAGCGCACGGCTACGTCCCGGCGCGGCGAGTTTCGCGCCCGGAGATCGCGGCGATGGCCGGTACGACGAGCCACCTTGGCGGTGCGTTCGACGCTTCGTCGGCAACTGTGCATCCAGGGTTCCTGGTGCGCGGCCTGCGTCGTGCAGCGCTGAACCGCGGCGTTCGGATCTATGAAAAGTCGCCGATGAAGCGGTTTTCGCGACGTGGCAAGCTCACGGTGGAAACGGCGAAAGGAACTGTGTCCTGCGGCAAGGTCGTGCTTGCCATGAATGCCTGGTCCGGCGCGATTCCGGAACTGGCCCCTGCGATCTTCAACATCTCCAGCGACGACGCCATGTCACAGCCC
The DNA here is from genome assembly GCF_003997735.1 of Mesorhizobium sp. M7A.F.Ca.MR.148.00.0.0. Taxonomy (NCBI): domain Bacteria; kingdom Pseudomonadati; phylum Pseudomonadota; class Alphaproteobacteria; order Hyphomicrobiales; family Phyllobacteriaceae; genus Mesorhizobium; species Mesorhizobium sp. M7A.F.Ca.MR.148.00.0.0. Next base: position 9,889 of record NZ_RZTB01000044.1, read on the forward strand.
ATTCCAGACCTTCTCGACAAGGTCGGCTACCGCCGGGCGCCGCTGATGATCGATTCCCGCGTCTTCGTTGGCGGTTGGTCTCCGACGCGCGATGGTCGGCTGTCCGTCGGCGTCAGCGGTGGCGTCATTGGCTTCGGCGGCATCGTCGACCAGCGTTTCCATGGCCTGTCGCCACGGGTCGCCGAAATGCGTCGCGCGCTGCGGGATGGCCACCCGGCGCTCGCCGATTTCCCACTCGAAACATCGTGGAACGGCCCGATCGACCGGACGGTCAGCGGCGTGCCGCTGTTCGGCGCCTTGCCCGCCAACCGCGATGTCGTCTACGGCTACGGCTTTTCCGGCAATGGCACGACAATGGCTTATATCGGCGGCGAGATCCTCACCGGCCTGCTGACTGACGGCGAATCGGAACTGACGCATTCGGCGCTGGTGCGTCCGGTGGCGCGCGGTTTCCCGCCCGAACCCTTTCGCTTCGTCGGTGCGCATTTCGTCCGTGGCGCGGTGCGTCGGCGCGACGATCTCGAACATGCCGGGCGCAAGCTGGATCCGGTGACGAGATGGCTCGCCGGGCTGGCTCCGTCCGGCGTCACTCCCTCCAAAGCCAATCTTCGCGCAAAGAAAGGATGACAATGTCCAAGGCCAGGATTTTCAAGCACAGCGAGTTGACTCTGAAGCCATCAGTCACGCCGACCGGAACGTCGTCGATCGCGCGCGTGATCAATGCCGAGATCAGCCGGACCATGGGCGGTGGCATTGAGTATCTGGAGAACGCCTCGATCGACTGGACCGTGACCTATGACGAGGTGCTGTTCATCCATGAAGGCACGCTGACGATCGAACTGGATGACGGCCGCCACGAATGCCGCCCTGGCGACATCGTCTGGCTGCCCAATGGCACGCATCTGAAATACATCGCAACCGAACGCACCGGCTATTTTTACTGCCTGTACCCGTACGACTGGGCCGCGCGGCAAGGGACGTTAGAACCTTGAAGTGACAGGCATATCATAGGTTGGCCTTTCACGGCGCAGTTCCGCCCCGCGGCCCCGGGTCGTTATTATAGCAACATGTATATTAGCTATTACTTGACAATAGGGCTAGGCTCTGGTTTCCTGATTTAACGGGTGTTTAACCAAGTTCGTTGCGTTTTTTTACGGACGGTGTTCGCATGTCAACGTTAGTTGTCGCGGACCCGCGGGGGGTGTATCTCGCTGGTCTGGAATGGGTGTTGCAGAAGGCTGGACACGATGTTGTCGCCCAGTGTCGCCGCCCTGTGGACGTTCTCGCTCATGTGGAGCGCCATCGGCCTGATATGGTCATCGTGGGCGTGGATCTCGCGGACCAACAGACATCAGGTCTTTCCTCACGGCTGAAGGCCTGCAGCAGCGCTCTCGGCATCATCTTCATCGTGCAGCCAACCGGCGGGCTCGATGTCAGGGAAATACAGACGCTCGACGTCGACGGCCTGTTTCTGGACGGCATCAGCCACCGCTTTCTCATCGAATGCGTGAATGCGGTGGCGGCGGGCAAGAAGTGGATCGACAACAAGATCGTCCAGCAGCTGCTGATGCCCGGGTCGCAGCCGCAGCCAATGTCCCGGCTGACCGGGCGGGAGACCGAGATCGCCGATCTCGTCTCGCGCGGGCTGCGCAACAAGACCATCGCGCAGCGGCTGCATTTATCCGAAGGCACGGTGAAGATGCACCTGCATCACGTCTACGAGAAGCTGCATCTCGGCAGCAGGGCGGAACTGGCCTGGGTGGCGCACGGCAAAGGCGTCGAGCATACAGGAACGGGGCGACCCGGCCTGCTCTGACCACTCTCCATTTGCACCGACATTGAACGCACGGCAGCGGCCGGAGAGCCGTCTGACGGCCTCTGCCTCGTGCCCGCGCGACCTCCCGCAGCGCCCGCCAGCCTGATCTATCGAAGGATATATATCGTTCGATCAGGTGCGGACATTGACCGCAATACTATCGAAGCGGGAATGGACGCGTCCTCTGCGCCGGCGGCACAATGTGGTTTGAGGGCCGAAGTCAGTTCGCGATGACACCGCGGCTAGGGTTCGGGCGGAAGTAAGGGGAGAGGGGTTTTCCAAAACAAACAGTGAGCGTGGCCCCCGCGTGAGCGTGGGTCCGAGCGTGTGCACAATTAGTCAGCATCCAGGAAAGGATGACATTATGGCTATCATTAATATCGTAGGCGATCTGGTACTCGACCAGTCCGCCGGTCTCCAGGACGACGACGTCGCAATTTCCGTTGACGCTATCACCGGCGACATCTCCGGTGGTCTAGACGCCGCTTTTCTCACATATCTGAACGGTCTCACATTGTCCGCCGCGCAGTTGGCGTTTGCCGACACCGCGGAGGCGGCGAGCCAGGTCGGTCTCGTCACCGTGTCGCCGGCAGCCGGCGAAAATGTCGTTGAGTTGGAATTCGCGCCTCTAACCAACATGTCGTCGGGTCAGTTTACAGTCGACGGCGACGAAATCTTCCTCACCACGGCGCAGAACGGCAGCGCGGTGGAAGCATGGGCCGGCGGCAATCTCGTCGCGGCTTTCTACATCATCCCCAACGCCGGTAACACCTCGGCCACGGTTCAGATGATCACTTTCGAGGCGATCGATCACCCGCTCAATCCGCAACCCGACGACAGGGTGAACTTCAGCGATATCCTGAAAGTCCGCGCGTTGGTCGAGACGTCGACGCCGATCGGCGACGACATCAATGTGGATGACGACGGTCCGGACGTCACTCTCTCCGGCACCGCCGCACCTACCCTCACGGCCGATGACACGACCTTGGGCACAAACCCCACCGGCAATTTCTCGGTCGTGTTCAGCACCGATTTCGGTACTGACGGTCCTGGTGCCGCCGGTGTTACCTACGCCCTGGACGTCCTCGCCCCTGGTACTGCGTCGGGTATCTTTGACGTGGCGACCGGTCAAGAAGCCCTCCTGACCAGGGTCGGCTCAGTTATCGAAGGCCGCACCGCCGGTAACGATCTGGTGTTCACGGTGGCAGTGAACGCCACCGGGATCGTGACGCTCGACCAGCTTCGCGCGGTCCAGCATACGCCGGATACCGGATCGGACCAGTCCACGACACTGGCAGCCGCCAACCTGATCACCCTGACGGCGACCGCTATCGATGCGGACGGCGACACTGACGCCCAAGCCATCAACATCGGCCAGAACCTTGTCTTCAAGGACGACGCACCGAGCATCTCGGCAGGCGGTACGGAGGCGGTTGCCACGGTTGACGAATCTGATACCGCGACCAACGGGACAGCCAACTTCTCGTCGAACTTCTCCGGTCTCTATGGTGCTGACGGTGCAGGGACCACGACATACGCGCTGAGCGTGATCGCGGGCGCTTCCGGTCTTTTCGACACACTTACTGGTCAGGCGGTCAACCTGTCGGTCACTCCCGGCGGCGTTGTCGAGGGCCGTACGGCTGTCGGTGGCGCATTGGTGTTCACAGTGACCGTGGATGCCGCCGGCGTGGTGACGCTCAACCAAGATCGTGCGGTCATACATGATCCCAATAACGGGCCGAACGATACCGAGACGTTGTCGGCGGACAATCTGATCCAACTGACGGCGACCATCACCGACAAGGACGGTGATGTTGACACAGCCGTCCTCAACATCGGCCAGAACCTTGTTTTGACGGATGACGCTCCGACGATCGTCGACCAAGATACGAATGTGCCCAGTGTTCAAGGATTCGACGGCAATCCCGGCACCACCGGGGCTCAGGGCGAGACGATCGCCGCGACCGGTGGTACGGCTACCGGTAGCTTCTCGTTCAATATCGGTGCGGACGGTCACTTGGCAGCGTTCTACGCGGGTGGTGGCTCAGATTTCGTCGACCTCGACGCAGGTGCAGGTGTCCAACGGCTATCCCTGACCGGCACGGTCGACAACGCGCAGACCCCGGCTATCACCAACGTCCAAACGGCCCTCGTTTCGGAAACTGCTACATCCGCACAATTCTCCTTCTCGTTTCATTATGACAAGGACCCGATCACGGCCGGAGTGCAGGACGCGACGGCAGGTGGCACTCTGACCTTCGACAAGGCGGCGGGTACGTACTCCCTCGCCTTGACCGACGCGATCGACGGGTTCAGCTTCAACGTCTTCCACTCTTCGGAGTTGTTGACGAAAGCCCCCCCCGGCAACACCGGCCACCCCGAACTCGTGGTGACGGAGTTGGACGCCAACAACGGCACGACGGACACTGACGGATTCTACGTACAGTTCACGGCGAACACGAACCCCAGCGGCAGCCCCTTCGGGTTTAACCCAACGGGCGACGGCAACCCGCTCGCCGGGGACACTACGTTCAACAACGGTCAGTTCGTTACCAGCGCTTTCGAGGATTGGGTCTCCGCCACGCAGTCGACCAACGGCGTGGCCGGCGACACGATCCAGAAGGGTGAACTGCTCACCCTCAGGTTCTTCAACGAAAACATTCTGGGCGACGTGAATCCCGGTGCCCCCGGCGGTGGTACCGAGAAGGCCTCACCGACGGACGCCGTGGACGCTATCGCCATTAAGTTCGACGGCATCGGCAACGCCGAAGACCTTATCGTGGTCCTCGATCTAATTGATTACGGTGCCAATGGTGTGTTGGGTGGCGGCGACGACGTCGAGACGACGAAGTCGATCTACGTGCAGAACGCGGACTTCTTCAAGGGCAATACGGTGCCGGCACCGTATAACTCGGAGTTCACGCTCGACCAGAACGACGCCCTCGTGATCATCGAGAGCAATGACTACAACACCGGCAGCGAGCACTACCAAATTCAGGGCATGCAGATCATGCAGTCCGGCAACGGGCTGTCTGGTTTGGCCATTAACCTGAACCGAGTGACCGACGATCCGGGCACAGTCGGAGTTGAAGGTTCAAGCACCGGCGCGGCGACTGGCACCGGTGGCGGCGCGCAGCAAAACTGGGAGGCTACGGATAACGACGTTCTCAAGATCACGGACATCGGCTTTATCCAGACGACTTCCGGACAGATCGGCGCTGACCTCGACTTCGCGGTCAGCATCCAGGACGCAGACGGCGACACAACTGGCATCCAGCACTTGCTGGTGGATGTCGTCGCCTAGCACCTGACCAAAGGGAGGCGGCTCACGCCGCCTCCCATCTCCATGTGGAGATAATTTCGCTCCCCGCGAAAACCGGCCCAACTGGCGTCCACCCGCACACAAGCAGATACATCATCATGATGAAACCTTCACGACCCTCTGCCCTGCAAGCGGCGATGAAAGAGGCCAGGCGCGCTGTCAGACCACTTATCTGGTTCAGCGCCGGCATCAACATATTGATGCTGACCGGCGCCTTCTACATGCTCCAGGTCTATCACCGCGTGTTGGGCAGCCACAGCCTGGAAACGTTGGTAATGCTGTCATTGATGGCGGCGACGGCGCTCGCAACAATGGCGGCGCTGGAAGTTGTGCGCGCGCGCCTTCTGGCCAAAGTCGGCACGTGGCTGAACGCGCGATTGGCGCCGGTTCTCCTGACCGTATCGGTCGAACACGCCGCCTCGGCGCCCGGTCAGATCAACGCCCGGGCGCTGCGTGACCTCGACCAGGTGCGGAATTTTTTCACCAGCCCGAGTATCTACCCGATCCTCGACGCGCCTTGGGCGCCGATCTTCCTGGGCGCTATCTTCCTCATGCACCCTTGGCTCGGCTGGCTGGCGACCTGCGGCGGTATCGCGCTGTTCGCATTGGCGTTGCTTACCGAGTACCTGACCCGCAAGCCACTGGCGGAAGCCGCGATCGCCCAGACGCGAGCCTACATGCAGGCCGAGCAAACGATCCGCAACGCGGAAGTCGTCCAGGCCATGGGCATGTTGAATCCCCTGCTCGAGAGCTGGAAGGCGCAGCAGGACGAGGCAAATGATGCGCAATCTCGCGCCAGCAACCGATCCAGTGTCATCTCGGCCCTCGCGCGCTCTTTCCGGCTGGCCCTGCAGATGGCCGTGCTCGGCCTCGGCGCCTATCTGGTGCTGAAGAACGAGGCTTCGCCTGGCATCATGATCGCCGCCTCGATCCTGATGGGCCGCGCCTTGGCCCCGGTCGAGCAAGCGATCGGTACATGGAAGGCGACGATCGGGGCACGGGCTGCTTACAAGCGCCTGGTTGCAATGGCCGGTCAGCGACCGGAGGCCACGCCGGCCCTGCCACTGCCGCGCCCGAAAGGCAAGTTTGTGGCCGAGAATATTATGCTCGCCAGACAGGGCGGCGAACCAATCCTGCGAGGAATCAGCTTCCAGCTCAAGCCCGGTGAAGCGATGGCGCTGGTCGGCCCGAGCGCAGCCGGTAAGACGAGCCTTGCGCGCGTGTTGGCCGGCACTTGGCGGCCGACCGGTGGTCGCGCGTTGCTTGACGGAATGAACGTTGTCGAATGGGCGGCCGAGGACCGGGGTCGACATGTCGGCTACCTGCCGCAGGATATCGAGCTCTTCGCCGGCACCGTCTCCGAGAACATCGCCCGTTTTGCGTCGCTCAATCCCGCAACTTTCAACAACGTGGTCAAGGCCGCGCAATTGGCGGGAGTCCATGAACTGATCAAGGGGCTGCCGAAGGGCTACGCCACCGAGATCGGTCAAGGTGGCGCAGCACTGTCCGGAGGGCAACGCCAGCGCATCGGACTGGCGCGGGCGCTTTACGGCGACCCCGCGTTCCTTATCCTTGACGAGCCTAACTCCAATCTCGACCACGAAGGCGAGCAGGCGCTCGCCACGGTCATCGGTGGGCTCAAGGAGGCAGGTACGACCCTGATCCTGATCTCGCACCGGCCAAGCATCCTGGACAAAGTCGACAAGGTGTTGGTCCTCAACCACGGCGCTCAAGATCTCTTTGGGCCGCGCGACCATGTCTTCAACGAACTCGCCAGCCGTGTCGGCAAGGTGGCCCATCTGCCCAAGGCGGCCCAGTTGCCAGCCCTTGAAGTGGTGAAGGAAATCAAAGAGGTCAAGGAAGCATGAGCCGCCCCCCCGAATTGAAGGTCGTGCCGCTGCCCCTCGCGCCGCCCTCTCTCCTGGAGCCGCAACCCCTCCGTCTCACCGGCGTGACGTGCACCGGCTTCGCGATCATGTTCCTGTTCTTCGGCGTGGCCGGGGGATGGGCGGCCCTGGCGCCGCTGGACAGCGCTGCGGTAGCATCGGGCGTGATCAAGGTCGCCGGCGACCGCAAGCTCATCCAGCACCTAGAGGGCGGCATCATCGCGGAGTTGAACGCCGCCAACGGGGACATCGTCAAGGCGGGCAAGATCCTCGTCGGGCTCGACGACACGCAGGCAAAGGCGCAGCTCGACCTGATCCAGAACCGGATAGCAACGCGTGAGGCGCTGGCCGCGCGTCTCAGGGCCGAGCGTGACGGCAAGACCGAGATCGAGTTCAATCCGGCGTTGCTCGCAAACCCCGCGATCGCCGTGAAGGACGCGGTGGCAGCACAGCGTGACGTGTTTGCAGCGAAGCACCACAATCTGAAGGACGAGCGGGAAATTCTCGGCCAGCGCCGTCACCAGGTCGAGGAAGAGATAACGGGGCTGGAGCAGCTTGTCGTCACGGAAGACAAGCAGATCGAGGCAATCGAGGGTGAAAGCAAAGACCTTGAGGGTCTGCTCAAGAAAGGGCTGACCACCCGCGAACGGAACCTGTCGCTCAGACGCCAGCAGCGGGAGATCGAGGGCGAGCGCGCCACCAATGTCGCGGCAATCGCCCGTGCCGGAAGCGCCATGGCCGAGATCGACATGCAGATCCTGAACCTCAACACAGTGCGCCTGAACGAGGCCGTCGACGAGTTGAGCAAAGTCGAGGCGGAGTTGTTTGACCTCGGACAGCAGGAGCGTTCCGCCAGGGACGTGCTTAGCCGTACCAACGTCGTCGCGCCGGTTGACGGCATCGTCATGGAGCTGAAGGTCCATACGGCGGGCGGTGTCGTGAAACCCGGTGAGACATTGATGACGATCGTACCGCTCGGACAACAACTCGTGGTCGAGGCTATGGTCAAGCCGGAGGATGTCGAGACGATCGCACCCGGACAGCTCGCGCGCGTCAGCTTCCCGGCCTTCGCCCGCTACAACCTGCCGCCGCTCGAGGGCGTCGTGGAGATCGTGTCGGCTGACCGCATGGTTGAGGAGCGCAGCGGCGCACCGTTTTTCGCCGCGACGGTTGTGATCGACAAAAGCGAACTCGGCAAGCTGGAGGGCCGCAAGCTGCTGCCCGGCATGTCGAGCGAGACGATGATCCGGACGGGGGCTCGCACCGTGCTCTCTTATCTCGCCGAGCCGATTACGCAGAACTTCCGCCGGGCCATGCGGGAAAAATAGCCGTAAGCCGCCTAACCGGATTCAGGAAAGCAGCATTCGCCCGGCCGTGATCGCCAGGAAGAATGCAAAGGCAAGTTTCAGGTAGCGCGGGTTGAGCGCGTGGGCGAGCCTTGCGCCCAGAGGGGCGAACAGGAAGCTCACGGGCGCTATGATGGCAACCGCCGGCAGGCTGACGTAGCCCAGGCTGAGTGGGGGCCTGCCGGCAATCTCGAGACCCGACCAGATGAAGCCGGCCACCGCCGGAAGCGCGATGAGCAGGCCAAGTGCCGACGATGTGCCGACGGCCCGGTGGACCGGAAAGGAAAAGCTGGAAAGCGTCGGCACCGAGAGCGTGCCGCCACCGATTCCCATGAGCGAAGAGACAAAGCCGATCACAGCAGCGATCGCACGGTTGATCCAGCCGCTTTGCGGCAGGCGATCGGAGATCACGAGGTGCTTCGGCAACGCCATGTTGACGGCCACCAGCAGGCCGACGACGCCGAAGACCAGCCGCAAGCCGGCGCCCGGGATGAATTTCGACATGATGCCGCCGATGAGGGCACTGACGAAAATGGCCGGTCCCCACAGAGTGAGCAGTGCCCGGTCGACATTGCCGCGCCTGTTGTGCGACCGCATCGACGAGATCGAGGTGGGGATAATGACCGCAAGCGATGTCGCGACCGCCAGATGGCTGATCACAGCAGGCGAAAAGTGGAACAGGCTAAGCACCCAGAACAGCACCGGAACGATGACGATGCCGCCTCCGACTCCCAGCAGACCGGCGAGCACGCCGGAGGCAATTCCGGTCATGGCCAGGCCGGCGATCAGCATTGCAATCGTCAGCCCGTCGAAAACCGACGTGTCGAATCCGAAGTCCACTATGATTTTTCCTTGATTGGCCGCGCTCGTCCGCTGCTGCGACCCCATGCAGGTCGCCCGGAATGCACAACAGGTTTTGGGATGCGCTTTGGCTAGTGGCGCACCATCCCGGCGTCGACATTGAGCGTCTGGCCAGTGATCCAGCGCGCATCGTCGGAGGCCAGGAACGAAACCACGTCGGCGATATGTTCCGGCTGCCCTTTGCCTTTCATCGCCTGAAGCATCTCGACGAAGCCGAACGCCTCGTTGTGCGGGCTCGCCTTGACGCCGTCGCTCTCGATCAGGCCGGGCGTCACCGCATTGGCGGTGATGTTGTATTTGCCAAGCTCGGTGGCGAGCGCCCTGGTGAAGCCGATGACGCCACCCTTGGCCGCGACATAGGCGGCCATGTTCGGCGTGCCGGCAAAGAAGGTGTTGGATGCGATGCTGATTACCCGTCCGGCCTTCCCCGCCGCACGCATCTGGTCCGTACCGGCACGGCTGACGATAAAAGTGCCGGTCAAATTGACGTCGATGATCTTCCGCCAATGGTCGAGATCGACATCGTCCCAGGCGACGAACGGCACGATGCTGGCATTGTTGACCAGGATGTCGATGCCCCCGGTCAGGGCCTGGATTTCGGCGAAGAGTGCCTTGACGGATGCCGGATCGGAAATGTCGGCGGCGATCGCCCTCGCCTTTCCGCCTATCGCCGCGGCCGCCGCCCCGGCGCCTTCGGCATTGATGTCGCTGACGATGACGGTCGCACCGTCGGCGGCAAGCCGCGCTGCGATCGCCCTGCCGATACCCTGCGCGGCGCCTGTAACCAGGGCCGTCTTTCCCGCAAGCCGTTCAGTCATGAAAATGCTCCCTCAATCGTGGTGATGTCTGTTCAGGCGTCGGCGTCGATCACGGCCAGCGCCGCGTCGATACCCCTGCCGATCATTAATTTCTGGCCGGCCGCGTTCATGGCCCCGCCCAGTGCCGTCAGCGCCGCGATCGCATAGATCGGCTGGGCGGTCGGTCCCATATGGCCAATGCGTGTCAGCTTCCCCAATGTTTCGCCGCGGCCCGATGAGAAGACGACGCCGTAACGGGCGCGCGCGGCCTGGCGAAGCGCCTTCTCGTCGACACCTTCGGGCGTGCGCACGGCAGTCGTGGTCGGCGACGCGATCTTGTCGCTGGCGGCCCAGATCGACAGGCCCATCGCTGCGACGCCGGCGCGCATGGCCTTGGCGGTGAGTGCATGGCGCCCCCACACCGCCTCCGGTCCCTCATTGAGATAGAGGTCGAGCGCGACATCGAGCCCGTTGATCTCCGAGACCGACGGCGTGAATGGAAACGGCTTGTCCCGCGACCACGCATGCTCCCAGTCGACGATGCTGAGCATCGACGCGCGCGGCGCCAGGGGATTGGCCTTCATCTTGGCCCAGGCCCGCTCGCTGACACCCATCATCGTGAGGCCGGGAGGCGCGCCCAGGCATTTGTTCGGGCCGGTGACATAGATATCGGCCTTGCAATCCTCGGGATGTGTCTTCATGCCGCCAAAGGACGAGACGGCATCGACGATGAGATAGCCGCCATGCGCCGAAACCAGCGCACCGATGGCGTCGATCGGATTGATGGTGCCGGACGGCGTGTCGTGGTGGCAGACGGAAACGACGGTGATCTCCGGATGCGCCTTCAGCATTGCCTCGACATCCTGCGGATCGATCGCCTCGTTATAGGGCACCTCGATCTCGAGCAGATGTGGCGAATAGCGCTTCGCCCAATAGCCGAACCCCTTGCCGTAAACGCCTGAGGCAAGGTTGAGCACGACATCGTCCCGCGTGATCAGCGAGGCCGCGGCGGCCTCCAGGCCAAGCACCGGCTCGCCATGCAGGATGACCGGCTTGTTCGACAGCCGCATCGCCTTTTGCGCCTTGTCGACCACACCCTCGTAGAAGAGCTGGAACGCCGGGTCGTAATCGTAGAGCACCGTGCGCCCGAGGCCGCGCAGCACTTCGGCATAGGCGTTCACCGGCCCCGCGGTCAGCGTGATGACCGGATCGGCATGTTCGAGATAACGCATCGTCTTGTCTCCTCCTGACTGCGGTCAGCCGTAGAATTGCGTGCCGGTCCTGTAGGTCTTGAAGTTGTCCATGTCGTGCGAGTACATCAGCTCGGCGCCATGGTCCTCGGCGAGTTTCTTCACCTTGCGCATCGAATTGACGCCCGCTACCGGGTCGATGTGGAAGGCCGCCTGGCACAGCGTTTCAAGGCTCTTCTGCGTATAGGCCGCATCGATCGTGAACATGATCGGCTTGCGCTTGGGGAACTCGACCAGCAGGCTGTAATGGCCGATCGAATGGCCGGGCGTCGAGATCAGCCGGACGCCCCTGGCAAGGTCGACGTCGCCATCGACGCCTTCGAAGCTCGAGTTCGCCCGTGTCGTTCCCGCAAGCAATTGCCCGGTCGCGCCACGCGCTTCGGCAGCCTCCGCCGAAAAACTCAGATCGGAATAGCCGAGATGTTCGAAAGGCTCGGGATTGCACGCCTGCGGCACCTCGGTCCGGTGGCAGATCTTCTTGGCATGCGCAAAATACTTGTTGCCGCCGCAATGATCGAAGTGGAAATGCGAGTTGACCACGACGTCGATGTCCTTCGGCTCAAGGCCGAGCAGCGCCAGGGCGCCGGGGATGGTCTGGTGCTTTTCCTGGATCGGCTTTTCGAATGGCAGCACCTTCATCACATGATCGTAGTCGTAGCCGGTGTCGATGAGGAACCGGCCCTCGGCATGTTCGATCAGGATCGAATAGACCGGGAAGCGCACTTCGCCGCCAGGGCCGCGATTCCAGAACACATGATAGCCGTCGAGAACGAGCGAGCCGCCGTCGAGCAGGTAGACCTTGGTATCCGACATTCTTGCCTCCTTTATTGGCGCGGGTCCCATCCGCGCATAAATTGTCCTCAGCGCGCGCCGCGCTCGTATGGAATGCCGAGCGCCGCCGGCAGGCTCGCGCGCCGGCCGAACAGCACCAGCATGATCATCACCGCCAGGAACGGCAGCATCTGGATGATGTCGGTCGGTATGTTGATCCCGGCCACCTGCATGGCCGTCGTCAGCGACAGGCAGACACCGAAAAGCAACGCACCGAACAGCACCCAGATCGGGCGACCGCGCGCCAGCATGGCCAGCACGATGCCGAGAAAGCCCGCGCCATTGGTGATGAACGGAATGAACAGCCCAGCCCCGACATTGGCGAGATAGGCGCCGCCGAGCCCAGCCAGCGCTCCGGTCGTCAACACGGCGACGGTGCGGGTCCGCACGACATCGATGCCGGCGACATCGAGCGCGGCCGGCTTGTCGCCTGCCGCCTGCAAATTGAGGCCGAGTTGCGTGCGCCGATAGAGGTAGCTCATGCCGAAAACCAGCGCGACCGCCAGATAGACGATCAGATGATGCTTGAAGAATGCAGGCCCGATGACCGGGATGTCCGAAAGCAGCGGAATGACGGTAGCATCCGCCGCGGGCAGGCGCGGGTAGCTGCGTGAGAACTGGAAATGGTGGAGCAGTGCCGTCAGGCCCTCGAGCCCCAAGGTCAGCGCGATGCCGATGACGATCTGGTTCAGCCCGATGCGCACGCAAAGCAGCGCCATGACAAGCGCCACCGCAGCACCCCCGGCGGCACCGGTGAGAAAGCCCAGCCACAGCGACCCGGAATAGAAAGCGCCGACAAAGCCGAGATAGGCGCCGGCCAGCATCATGCCTTCGATGCCGATATTGAGCACGCCCGCCTTCTCGGAGATCTGCTCGCCGAGCCCGGCAAGCAGCAGCGGGATCGCCGCGGTGACGGCGCCGAACAGGAGCGCGCTGAGAAAGACTTCGCTGAACAGCCCGGTCATGCCCTAGGCCCTCCGCGACTGGTTGTATCGGTGATCGAAATATTCGGCGAGCGCGAGCACGATCAGCACGATGGAAACCAGCACCAGAGTGAAATGATTGGGCACGCCGAGCCGGCGCGCCGCGCTCTCGCCGCCGATCGAAAGCACCGAAAGCAGGAACACGAAGCCGATGGCTGCAAAGCCGTTCATGCGGGCGAGAAAGACGGCGGGTATCACGGCAAGCCCGTAGGCGGGATTCCAGTCGGCGCGGACATTGCCCTGGACGCCGATGATGTCGACGGCGCCGGCCAGCCCGGCCAGCCCGGCCGAAATGGCGAAGACGGCGACGGTCAGGCCGGGGACGCTGAGCCCCGAGTGAACCGCCGCGCGTGGATTGGCGCCGACGATCCTCAGCTTCAGCCCGAACGCCGTGCGCGTCATCACCAGATGCACGATGACGATCGCCGCCAGCCCAAGCAGCAGGCCACTGGTGATGGTCGTTTCGAACAGGCGCGGCAGCCGGTCCTCCACCGGCAGCGTGCGCGTCTGCGGCACGGTCGTGCTCGGGTCGCGAAACGCCAGCTTGACCAGCACATTGGCGAGCGAGGTGCCGAGGAACGTCATCATCAGCGTGGTGATGATCTCGTTGACGCCCTGATAGGCACGCAGCAGGGCCGGCACCAGCGACCAGATCATCGCCACCACCATGGCGATGAGAAACGAGCAGAACAGCGCCAGCCAGGCTGGCATGACCTGCACGAACATAGGAGCGCTGGCAGCCGCCGTCACCGCGCCAAGCAGGAACTGGCCGTCGCCGCCGAGATTCCACATGCCGGCGCGAAAGGCCACGATCAGGCCGGCGGCAAGAAACAGCAGCGGCGCCATGCGCGTCAGCGTCTGCTGGATGCCGAGCGGCGAGAACAGTCCTTTCTCCAGCACGAAGCCGTAGTAGGCGAGCGGGTCGACGCCGACCGCAAGCAGGATACAGCCGGCTATGACGAGAGCGATGAGAATCGGGCCGAGCGTCATCAGCAACCGATGCGCGATGTCGCGACGCGTCGTTGCCCCGCTCGTGGCATCGAGTGCGGTAGCACTGACCGTGGGTGCGGTGTCGATGCTCATGCGGCAAGTCCGATCATCAGGCGACCGACCTTGGTGCGGGCGTCGTCGGCATTCTCGACGGTGCCGACCAAAGCTCCGTCGGCGATGACGGCGATGCGGTCGCACAGACCAAGCAATTCCTCGAGGTCGGTGGAGATCAGCAGCACCGCAAGGCCACGCGCCGCCGTGTCGCGAATGCGCTGGCGCGACGCCAAAGTGTTGGCGAGATCGAGCCCGTAGGTCGGCTTGTTGAAGATCACCACCTTGGCGCCTTCAGCCAGTTCCCGTGCCAGAAGCACCTTCTGGATGTTGCCGCCGGACAGCCGCGCGACGGGCGTCTTCAGGCTCGGCGTACGCACGTCGTATTCGCGCACGAGCTGCGCGGCGCGCTTGTCGATCTCCGCGCGCTGCTCGACGCCGTTGCGCCAGAACGGAGCCGCGCCGACCTGCTTGAGAAAGAAGTTGATCGAGACCGGGAAGGTTCCGACAGTGCCCTCGCCCAGCCGGTCGTCGGTCAGGTAGCGAAGGCCGCGCCGGCGGCGCTCGCCGACGCTCAGCGTCTCGATGGCGGCGCCTTCCAGCCGTATCGAGCCGCCGGCAGATGTACGCTGGCCGGCCAGCGCTTCCGCCAGCTGCTTCTGGCCGTTGCCGTCGATGCCGGCTATGCCCAGGATCTCGCCCGGGCGGATGTCGAAGGAGATCGACGACAGGCCCGGCGCATTGTCCGTCGGCGCGACCGCCAGATCCGCGACCTGAAGCAGCGGGGCCGTTCCGGCGCGGGCAGTGCGGACAGGACGCTCGACGGCTTCCGGATCATCCTTCTGCTTGCCGAACATCAATTCCACGATCTCCGAGACGATCTCCTGTTCGCCCAGCGCGCGAAACCGCTCGGGCGGGATCTCGCCGACCTTGCGGCCGAGCTTCAGCACCGAGATGCGATCGCCGAAGGCAGCCGCCTCCTTGAGCTTATGGGTGATGAAGACGATCGCCAGGCCCTGCTCGACAAGGCGGCGCATCAGTGCGCCGAGTTCGTCGATGCCTTTCGGCGTCAGCATGGAGGTGGACTCGTCAAGGATGAGCAGCCGGCTGTTGCGCAGCATCGCGCGCAGAATCTCGACCTGCTGCTGCTCGCCGAGCGACAACTCCGATACCTTGGCTTGAAGCTTGACGGTGATGCCGAGCGTGCCGGTGATCTCGGCGACGCGCGCCGCCAGTTCCTCGGTCCTGGGGCGCTGCCACCACGGCCCGCCAAGCAGGAGATTTTCCGCCACCGTCAGCGTCGGCACCAGCATCATGTGCTGGAATACGGTGCCGATGCCGAGTGCCAGCGCATGGCGCGGCGAGGTGATCGGCGTCGGTTTGCCGTCGACCAGTATGCGTCCTTCGTCCGGCTGCTGCAGGCCGGACAACATGCCGATCAGTGTCGATTTTCCAGCGCCGTTCTCTCCCAGCAACACATGCACTTCGCCCGGGCGGATCGACAGGTCGACGCTGTCATTGGCAACGATGCCGGGGAACCGTTTGGTCACGCCTTCAAGCGCGACGATGTCGCGCCCTGCAACGGACGATGAAGAAAAACCGCTCATGAAAGCCCAGCACCAAAAAACGGGAATCGTGCGGAGGGGTGAACGGATCACCCCTCCGGCAGCCGACCGTGATCGCCTTACTGGGCGACGCTGGTCATCAATGCCCTGACGGCGGCCGCGTCATAGACCGGCTCAACCTTGATCTTGCCGGAAATGACGTCCTCGCGCAGCGCCTGGATTTCCGTCCAGGCATTGTCCGGGATCGCAGCGGTCTTCAGCAGCTTGACCGAGTCGTCCTTGAGGCCGATCGTATAGTGTTTGGTGCCGAACGTGTCGGCCTTCAGGTCGGCAATCATCGCCGCATAGACCGGCTCGATGTTCCACACCACCGACGACAGCAGGAAGCCCTTGTCGATCGGTGACTTGTCGCCGATGACGTCGATGAAATAGACCTTGCCGCCATCGGCTGCCTTGGTCGTCTCGACCGCCTGCAGCATGCCGAAGCTCGAACCGTTGCCTTGGCCGAAAATGATGTCGGCACCCGATGCGATCACGCTTTCGGTGACGCGCTTGCCGCCGGCCGCATCGCTGTAGGCGGCAGGGCCGATCACCGCATAGGTGATCTTGACCTCAGGATTTTCCGCCCTCACGCCTTGTGCGAACGCCGCCGACTGCGAATTCCACGATGGCGGTTCGCCCGAGACGACAATGCCGACCGACTTGGAACGCGACACCTTGGCGGCGAGACGGCCGGCCAGATAGGCACCCTCGTGGCCGCTCAGCGTGTAGTCGGCGACAAGGCCCTTCTCCAGGCCGGCTGGCGTGTCGACGATCGCCACCGGAACTTTCAGTTCCTTGGCGATTTCGGGCGCCGAGGTGTTGTAGCCGCTGGCATGCGCGATCAACAGGCTGGCGCCGTCGGAGGCAAGTTCCCGCAAGGTCGGACGAACATCGCCATAGCCGAGGCCCTGGGCCACGACCACTTCGACGCCGGCGGCCTTGCCCGCCGCCTTGGCGGCGTCGATACCTTGCTGGTTCCAGCCATAGTCCGTGCCTTCTTCGGGCGTCAGGATGGCGATCGACTTGACCTCGCCGGCAAGCGCGCCGCTCATCAAGACACCGGTCAATATAGCTGCACTTACACTGCTCTTAAGAAGCTTTAACATGTTACCCTCTCTGTTGTTTTACCAATCAATATTCTTATTGTTATTGCGCAAAAGCGAGATAGACTGCCTAGGAAAAATTATATTATGGAGCTCAGGCAAAGTGAAGATCCGTTATGCCCTTCCGGTGATGCTGGCGTTGTCGTCCTTCGCCAACGCGGTTGAGTTGCACCATGTCACCGTCCGCACCGGCACTGACGGGCTCGACATGGTTCCGTTGACGATTTCGAATGCGGGCAGCGAAAGCCTCTCCTGCAACGCCGACTTCGCCCACTGGTATTCAGCCGGGATCGCAACGGTCGAGCCGGGCAAGAAGACCCGCGTCGAGCTCTGGTTCGATGCGAAGACCGGCACGTTCACGATCCTCAACGACAAACGCGAGAACCTGCCCGTCGAGCGGCTGTGGTGCGGTCTGGCGAGCCGAGCATATGCCACCCGCGTGCAGGTCACGCTCGACCGCACCGATGCGGCGAAAGGCGAGCGTGATGTGTCCTGCGCCATGGCGCGGGACAGCCTGGTCTGCCGATAGGCGCTCATCGGGCTTTCCGTTCGAACACCGCGCGCCCCTTATTCTCTTGCCAGGAATGCGTCGGTGAAGACGTCGTCCGCCGACAGAGCCGCCTTGAGCACGCCCTGGTCCGTCAGCGTCTTCAGGGTCTCCTCCCACTGCGTCTTGGTCATCCAGCCGAGACCGTGTTCCTTGGTGTCGGGGCTGCTGAACGTCGAGGCGATGTCGGCGTTGATCTGCGCCAGCAGCACATCCTTTTTCTCCGCATAGCCGGGCGCGGCCTTGGCGGTGATCTCGGCAGCCTCTTCCGGATGAGCCACGACATAGTCGAAGGCCTCCCTGTATGCCTTGACGAAGCGGCGTACGACGTCCGGCTTGTCCTTGATCATCGCCTGCGAGGTGAACAGGCCGGAGCCATAGGCTTTCCACCCATGGTCCGCCCCCATCATGATGCTGAGCGAGCCGGGGCCTCCGGCCTTCGCTTCCAGTTCGGGAACCTCCGCATCGATATAGCCGACGACGGTCTGAACCCGGCCCAGCAGCAAATAGCTTTCATAGGGAGGCGAGACGCTGTTCAGCGTCATGTCCTTTTCGGTCAGGCCGTTGGCGGCCAGGAAGCCCTTGAAGAAGATGTAGGTGGAACCGGCCGGATGAATGCCGATGGTCAGTCCCTTGAGGTCGGACGGCTTGGTGAGCTTCAGCGTCTTGGCCAGCGAAATGATCCCCAGCGGCGAGTGCTGATTGACGGCCGCCAGCGCCACGACCGGGACATTCTGCGACCGTGCGACGGCAAGCGTGGGAAGATCGCCGAACCCGAAATCCGCGTTCTCATTGCCCACCAGCCGCATCGCGTCCGGCGAGCCGGATCCCTTGCGGATCTCGGCCACATCGATGTCGTTCTTGGCGAAGAAGCCCTTTTCCTTGCCGACGAAAAACATGGCGTGATTGCCGCGCACCACCCAGTCGAGCTGGACGTTGACCTTGTCGGCCGCCAGAGCCGCGCTGGAGAAGCCGAGTGCCGTGACAAACGCCGCGAAGCTAGCGGCCTTGATAAGTGAGCGTCTCAGCATGTTTTGTTCCCTTGTATGAATTTGGTTGATCGAGCGGGCCTAGGACTGGCTGAATTTCGGCGCCCACGGCACCACGATGCGTTCGAGGATTTCGGCGGCGTAGTAGAAGGCGATGCCAAGCACGGAAACGAGCAGCAGCGCTGCGAAGACCAGCGCCGTGTCGAGCTGGGTCGAAGCGAACTGGATGACGTAGCCGAGACCGTCCGAGGCGCCGGCAAATTCGCCGACGATGGCGCCGATCACGCTCAACGTGGCGGCGATCTTGGTTCCGGCCATAAGGTTCGGCAGCGAGTGCGGAACGCGGATCCTGAACAGGATCTGCGTCTGGCTGGCTCCGACGGAATTCATCAGCGACAGCAGCGAGCGGTCGACCGATTGCATGCCCGCCAGCATGGAGAGCGTCACCGGGAAGAAGGCGATGACCAGGATCAGGCCGATCTTGGGCGCCAGTCCATAGCCGAACCAGAGGATGAAGATCGGCGCGAGCGCGACTTTCGGCACGTTCTGGAACAGCACCACCAGCGGATACAGCGCGCGTCCCAACCAATCGAAGCGCACGATGAGCAGCGCAATGGCAATGCCGACCACGACCGAGACCAGGAAGCCGAACAGGATCTCGCCCGCCGTCACCAGCGTCGCCTGCATCAGCGTGCCCCATTGCGCGACCAGCGACTTCGCGATCTCGGACGGAGCGGGAATAATGAAAGCGGATATGGCAAAGACCCGCACGGCCGCTTCCCACAGCACGATCGTCACCAGCAGCAGGATGACCGCAGGAAGCCAGCTGCCGGTCGCCGCACTCCAGCTGGAAGCGAGGCGCGGCTCGGAAAGATCGGTGATGGGCTGGTCGCTCAAGACGCGCCTCCCGGTTGATGGCTGGAGCGCAGCATCGTTCGCAACTGGACTACCAGCCTGACGAACTCCGGATCTTCGGTGACCGACAGGTCGCGCGGATAAGGCAGCGCAATGTCGAGGCTCTCGGTGATCCGCCCGGGCTTGATCCCCAGCACGTGAACATGGCGCGACAGATGGATGGCCTCGTCGATGGAATGGGTGACGAGCACGATCGTCTTGCCGGTCCGCTGCCAGATCTCCAGCAGCGACTGGCCCATCGAATCGCGGGTGATGGCATCGAGCGCGCCGAACGGTTCGTCCATCAGCAGAACCGCCGGATCGAGCGCCAGGGCCCGTGCAATGGCGACCCGCTGCCGCATGCCGCCCGACAGCTCGTTTGGCCGCTTGTGGGCGCTGTCGCCCAGCCCCACCAGTTCCAGCATCTCCTGCCCGCGCGCCCGCAGATCCGAGCGCGACAGCGACTTGTCGGCGATGCTGAGCAGCATCGAGGCATTGTCGACGGCGTTTTTCCAGGGGAGCAGGTTGGCGTCCTGGAAGACGAGGCCGATCATCCGCTTGCGCGCTGCCTCGCTCGGCGCAAGCCCGGCGATCGAAACGCTGCCCTGGGTCGGCTGCACCAGTCCGGCCAGCACCTTGAGCAAGGTGCTCTTGCCACAGCCGGAAGGGCCGATAAGGGAAACGAACGACCCCTTGGGCACCGAAAGATCGATGTTCCTGAGGATCAGCTGCCGGGCCATGACCACCGAAACGCCCTTGGCGGAGATCAGATCGTCATGGCGGATATGGGCCGGCCTGTCGCCGGCGGCTCGAATGGTTTCAATGCGCATGGCTTGTCGCCCCGCGCGCTGTTTTCTGCCGCACCCGCACCACCTTGATGGCGAAGGCGCCCTTCACACAAACAGCCGGCCGGTGGAACTCCTCAAACCGGCCTGCCCTTTGCGCACCATGTGACATTGGCTACTCCCGGCCTTCCAGGATGCGCCGCACCGCGACGAGCTTGCGCGCCCGTTCACCTTGCAGCGCTTTTGTCTGCTCGGCCGTGTAGGCAAACATGCCCTCGCCCGACTTGATGCCGAACTTCGACGCAGCCGTTTTCTCCAGCACCATCGGCGCGACATCGTCGCGGTTGGAGAGATCGGCATTCAGGAAGGACGAGACGGATTTGTAGATATCCAGCCCCGCCATATCGAGCAGCGCCATCGGGCCGATGACGGCGATCTTGTAGCCGATGCCCCAGGATACGCAGGTGTCGAGGTCTTCCGGCTCGATGACGCCGCGCTCGACAAGATCAACCGCCTCGCGCAGCAGCGCATAGAGCACGCGGTTCTCGACGAAGCCTGGAACGTCCTTCTTCACCACCACCGGCAGCAGGCCGATCGAGCGGATGAGATCGCGGATAACAGTCACGGTTTCAGGCGCGGTCTTTTCGCCGCCGATCACCTCGATCATCGGGATGATGTGCGGCGGGTTCGACCAGTGCATGCCGACCATCCGCTCGGGATGCGAGATATGCGCCTGCAGCTTGGTGATCGGGATGCCCGACGTGTCGGAGGCGACGATGACGGACGGGCCGATCAGCGGATCGATGTCGCGA
The DNA here is from genome assembly GCF_003997735.1 of Mesorhizobium sp. M7A.F.Ca.MR.148.00.0.0. Classification (NCBI taxonomy): domain Bacteria; kingdom Pseudomonadati; phylum Pseudomonadota; class Alphaproteobacteria; order Hyphomicrobiales; family Phyllobacteriaceae; genus Mesorhizobium; species Mesorhizobium sp. M7A.F.Ca.MR.148.00.0.0. The sequence continues at coordinate 30,759 of NZ_RZTB01000044.1, forward strand.
TAGGTCTGCGCCTTGATGTCGATATTCTCGGGCACGTTCTCGATCACCAGTTCGGCGCCATCGACGGCCTCGGCGATCGTCTCGACGAAACGCACGCTGCCGGCGCCAGTCCCGGGCGCCTTGATGTCGAGACGGTCGAGCACGCCGCCGGCGAGATCAAGCATGCCGCGGGCGCGCTCGATTGCCCCTGGCGAAACATCATACGCCGTCACATCGAGCCCGCCGCGCGAAAGCCGCGCGGCGATGCCTGGACCCATCGTTCCCAGTCCGATGAGAGCGGCGCGCTTGATCATCATGCCGCCTTTGCCGGAGCAGCAGTGGTTGCCGCCTTGAAAGCCGGCCGGGCGGCGATTGCGGCCACCCAGCGCTCCAGATTGGGCATTGACGGCCGGTCGATCTTGAAGTCGACGCAGCGCTTCAGGATCGGCGCGCAGGCAATGTCGGCAAGGGTCAGCTTGCCGAGCGCCAGGAAGTCCTTGCCGGCCAGATGGCCGTCGACGATCTTGAGCTGCGCGACAAGGTCCTTCACTTGTTCCTTGTATTCGGCGGTCTGTTCTTCGGGCGTGAGCTTGGCGCCCTTGAAGGCCGCCAGGTAGCCCGGATTGACCGCAGCCAGCAGGAAGTCCATCCAGCGCTCGACCTCGGTCTTTTCCGCCGGCGTGGCGCCATTCAACTGTTCGCCGCCGAATGCCGCGAGATAGCGCAGGATGGTGTTGGACTCCCAGATCACGGTGTCGCCGTCGACCAGCGTCGGCACCTTGGAGGTCGGGTTGAGCGCCTTGTATTCCGCCGTCTGCGTGTTCTCGAACTGGCGGCCATAATCCTCGCGCTTGTAGGAGGCCCCCATCTCTTCGAGCATGAAGAGCACCTTCTGGACGTTGCCTGATGTCTGGCGGCCTAACAGCTTGTACATGTCGTCTCCTCGCTAGTGTCCAAGGCCTACTTGCTCGCCGGGAGCGGCTTGTAGACGATGGCGTCCATTTCGATCTTGGTGTTGATGACGGCCTTTGCCTCGACGGTCGTGCGTGCCAGAACGGCGTCGCCGATCCCTTCGAGGAACGCCTTGTTGTAGCGACCGAAATCGCGCGTATCCTCGAGATAGGTGGTGATCCGCACGACATCCGACAGTGTCGCGCCTTCATGCGCGATGACGCGCGCAATGGTCTTCAGCGTCGCCAGCGTCTCTTCCTCGATCGTGCCGCTGATCATGTTGTTGTTCTCGTCCTTCGGCACCTGGCCCGAGACGAAGATGAAATCGCCGGCACGCACCGCCGGATGAAACGGCAGGTTCGGGTTCTTGTTGCCGATGGCGTAGTGGCTGGCGGATTTTCGCGTGCTGTCGCTCAACATACCCCCCTAGAGAACGCTGGCTTCGATGATGTCGACGCCGCGGATGCGATCGATCAGGTAGACGATGCCGCGGTCGTCGATGGTCACGTCGTTGGACGAGGAACGCTCCGCCCCTTCCGGCGCGTCGGGCATGAAATGGCCGACTTCCTTTGGCGCGAACGGATCGGCGATGTCGACGAGGCGCAGCCCCTGCGCGAACCATGCAAACGGAATGACGGTTCCATTGAACCGCTCGGAAGGCTGGTGGCAGCCCGTCATCGGCGGTTGCGGCGCCCCATCCGGGTCGAGGCCCGGCACCTGGAAGGTCGAGATCGGCAACGGGTTGGTCTCGTCGGTGATGTCGTAGATCCAGGTGAAGGCCGGTGGCGAAGGTCGCAGTTTGGCGACATCCTCGTCCGCCACCACCATGATGCTGCGGCCCTTCAGCAACTGCGGGATCGGCAGGCAGGTGTGGGTGGGATGCGGAAAGCTCGGGCTCGAATTGACGTGCGAGACCAGTTTCGGCTTGGTGATGTCCGAAATGTCGAGGATGAACAGGCCGTGATGCCAGTAGCTGACATAGAGCCGGTCGCCCATGCGCAGAGGATGGTGGCAGCGCGGCGTGACATAGTCATGCCACGGGTATTCTTCGCCGCCACCCGTCCACTGGCCGGGTATCCACCAGCGTCCGACCTCGACCGGCTTCGTGGGATCGATCAGGTCGAGGATCATCACGATATTGCCGACATAACCGTCGGCGGTCGGCGAGATGTAGACGTAACGGCCGTCGAAGTCGTAGCGGTGGACGCCCTTGCCGCCGGTTATCCATTTCGAGATGAGCTTGGGCTGCGCCGGCTTGGTTGTGTCGTAAAGCGCCAGTCCGCCGCCGAAATCGGCCGGGCCGGCATCACCAAAGCGCTCGTGGTTGATGATCATCAGCCCATCCTTGGCGCGCACCTTGTGCGAATGCCAGCCGGGCGGAACATCGATCGTGGCTATCTTGCGAGGATTGCGCGGGTCGGAAATGTCGACCAGCGTCGTGCCGCTCGGCGGCCGCATGTGACCGATATAAAGGATGTTGCCATCGACCCAGACCTGGCCGCCGCCTGGACAGTCGACATGGCCGATCTGCTTGGTGTTGAACGCCGAAACCAAATGCATACGCCCTTGCTGCTGAAACGTCATTTCGATGTCCCCGCCGCCGATCGCGGCGGGACAGTGCTTGCCGAAGGGCCGAAACTAGACGAGGCGGAGCAGATCGCCGGCCTGGTTGCGGCCCCAGCGCTTGTAGAGGAGCAGCGCCTTCTGCGTCGGCGCATCAGTGGCGCCGAAGAAGATCACCGGCTCGCTCGACGAGCCGTTGACATGCTCGACCCAGGAACCGCCGGGTATGGCAATGGTGTCGAACTGGTTCCAGTCATAACGTTTGCCGTCGATGATCGAATGGCCGTTGCCGCGGAACGGCGCCAAGAGCAGGCTGGCGGTCTCGCGCTGCGGCAAGGTCTTCTCGCCGGGGCGCAGCATCTGCACGTAGAAATTGATGGTGTGGAAGACGGGTCCGCCGGTGGTCGGATCGACATAGTCGATGACGATGCCTTCATGAGGGTCGCCATCCCAATCCTTGTGGGCGTCGAGAACCGCTTCCATCTTCTCCCAGCGATAGACATACATCGGCGACGATAGGCCGCCGCCGCGCTTGTGGTCGACGAAACGCGGCATCAGGCCACCCTCGCCATAGATGCGCTGTGAGTAGTCACCGGGATAGCGGGCGGTCTGCACCTTCTTCTCGACTTCCTTGCCATCGACCATCTCGGTGTATTTGTGGTCGAAATGGACGGCATGCAGCGTTTCGACCAGCGGCAGGTCGAGCACCGACAGGTTGACCGCCTGCTCGCCGCCGACGGTGCCATGATTGTGCCAGGCGTCGTTGGGCGTCAGCACCATGTCGCCCGGGCCAAAAACCACGTCTTCGCCCTCGACGCCGGTGAAATTGCCCTTGCCGGTCAGGCCGAAGCGGATGGCGCTCGGCGAGTGCTTGTGCGGCGGCATGATCTCGTCGGGATCGTTCAGGCGGTAGGCGGTGTACATGGTGCTGACCGATGCACGCTTGGGCGCAAGACCGGGATTGACCAGGATCAGCGAACGGCGCTCACTGTCGTCCATGGTCACCAGTTCGGCGGCGCGCTGCAGCAGCGGCTCGATGTCCGAATAGGACCACACGAAGGGAACGGCCTTCGACGTCGCCATCAGCTGCTTGATCTCGTCATGGTCGACGCCTTCCGACGTCGCCCAGAACGGAAACATGTTCTTTGCGTAGAGGGCGTCATAGAGGCCCTTGAGTGCTGCCTTCTTGTTGGTGAGCACATCGTTAGCTGGTTGCGCCAGGGACATATCGGACACCTCTCGTCACGAAGAAAATACTTCTAACCAACTCAACCGTATTCGCATTGGTTTTGCTCGACAATAGCCAAATTGCGAATTTTATAAGTTTTTGGTTGAGGTGCATTTTTGGGAGGCAAATGCCCAGAAATAGGCAGAATAGCCTAGAAATGCGCGAGATACGGCTCGCAATCAGGGCGTGAAACCGCTTCGCCACGGCCATGCGGAAGCGCATGACAGTCCAACCAACGCAGTTTTTCAGTCTCAACCAAAAGACTTTGGTTGTATTCCGGCCGCCTCTATCAGGCCGCCACGCTCTGTTGAGCGCGGCTGCGGATCAGATCCGCGGCCTTTTCGGCGATCATGATGACCGCCGCATTGATGTTACCACAGACAAGGTCGGGCATGACCGAGGCGTCCACGACACGAAGTCCGGCGATGCCGCGCACCCGCAATTCCGGATCGACCACCGATGCCGCATCGACGCCCATGCGGCACGTGCCGGCCGGATGATGCACGGTGATCGAGGTCTTGCGGATATGCTCGTCGATCTCTTGGTCGCTCTCGCATTTCGGGCCGGGAAAGAACTCCGCGCCAACGAACGGAGCCATGGACGGCTGGCTGGCAAGGTTGCGCGCAACGCGAAAGCCGGCGCGAAGCGATTGCCAGTCGCGCTGCGAGGACAGGAAGTTCTGGTGGATCAGCGGCGCGGCGACCGGATCGCTCGACGCCAGCTTGACGCTGCCGCGGCTCTCCGGCTGCACCGCAACGATACGGGTCGCAAAGCCGTCGGCGAACGGCGCTTTGAACGGCGACATGTAAGGCCATGCCCCCAGCGGTGCGGCGGTGAAAAGCAGCTGCACGTCCGGCAGCGGCCGGCTTGCGTCGCTCTTCAGGAATGCCACGACGCCGCCAGGCACATCTCCCGAAAAGCCCTTTCCGGTGAGATAGGTCTTGACGAAATCCAGCCCGATACGATCGGCCCGCATCATCTTGAGAAACGGTCCCGGCTGTTTGCGCCGATACATCAGGATGACTGAAACGTGGTCCTGCAAATTCTTTCCGACCTGCGCACGATCGACCTTCGTCTCGATGCCATGCGCCGCGAGCTCACCGCTGTCGCCTATGCCTGACAGCATCATCAGCTGCGGCGTGTTGATGACGCCGCCGGCAAGCAGGACTTCGCGCCGCGCCAGAACTTCATGGCTCGCCCCGCCTCTGGTGTAGGCAATGCCCGCCGCGCGGCCATCCCTGAGCAGGATCTTCGTCGCCATCGCGCCGGTCAGCACCTTGACGTTGCCGCGGCGCATGGCGGGCCGCAGATAGGCGGTCGCGGTCGAGCAGCGGCGGCCGTTCGCAATTGTCATCTGCAGCCGGCCGAAGCCTTCCTGTATGGCACCGTTATAGTCGTCGGTCTGCGGGTATCCGGCATCACGGCTGGCTGTGGCGAAGGCATCGATCAGTTCGTCCTTGTACCGGCAGAACTGGGTGTTCAGCGGCCCGCTGCCACCACGGTACCGGCTTTCCCCCGCTTCCCAGCGCTCCTGCTTCTTGAAGTAGGGCAGCACCTTGTCGAACGACCAATCCGTCAGGCCGCTTGCCGCCCAGCGATCGTAGTCGCCGCGATTGCCGCGCACATAAGCCATGGCGTTGGTGGAGGAAGAGCCGCCGATGACCTTGCCGCGCGCGCATTCGACCTTGCGCCCGCCGACATTGGCCTCGGGCTCGCAGAAATACATCCAGTCGTGGCGGCGCTCGGTCAGTATCTTGCCCCAGCCGAGCGGGATGTGGATCATCGGATCGCGGTCCCAATCCCCCGCCTCCAGCAGAAGCACCGATACGGCAGGGTCCTCGCTCAGCCGGTTCGCCAGCACGCAGCCGGCCGATCCCGCACCGACAATGACATAGTCAAAGGTTTCGCCAGCCGGCATGCGTGATCCTCGGGAGAAAACGGCCCGCCGCGATGGCAACCGTCGACATGGGCAGTCAACCATCGCGCAACTGGTGTTGTCAACCATTGCGTACAGCTGTAGATTGGTTGAATTGGTTGAGTGCCGTCGAACAGGTTTTCGTGTCACAATATGATGTCGGGACGTTGAGTCGGCGGTCTGCCGATCGGACAGGAGATTTGGTTTTGAGCGCATTCGAGCCGCAGGTCGGACCATCGGATCTCGACGACATCATCGCCGCGGTCCGCCAGTTGCAGCAGGGCGGCGGCAAGCTTCCGTCCGAGCGCGATCTTGCGCAACATCTGAGCGTCAAGCGCCATCAGCTTCGCAAGGCGCTTGAAGTGCTGCGCCTTTCGGGCGACCTCAAACCGGCGCGCGCCAGGCGGGCGCCGACCGCCCTTCCGAGATATGGCGAGGAACTGGTCAGGGTAACCAATCCGATCGAGGTCTTGGAATTGCGCCTGATCATGGAGCCGGGCCTTGCCCGACTGGCGTCGCTGCGCGCCTCCTCTTTCGAGACGGCGCGGATCCTCGACGCGGCAACCACGCCGGAGAACGCCCCGTCGGGGGAGGTCGACTTCGCTTTCCATCTCGCGATCGTTGCCGCGGCCCGGAACCACCTCGCCGCGGAATTCTACAAGATGCTGCGCCAGGTCGGTGTCGATGCGCGGGTGAAGGTTGCGCGCACCGCGGCACCCACCTGCCCCAAGCGGATTGCCCACCGCGACGGCGAGCATCGCCTGATCGCCGAAGCGATCTCGCAGCGCGATCCCGAAGCGGCAGAGGCCGCAATGCGCGCGCACCTTTTGTCCGTGCAGAGACAGATCATGGAACGGTCGAATGCCGGCGCCTTTGCCGCGTGATCGTATCAGCTTCCGACATTGAGCCTGTGCGGGGAATTTCAAATTGAAACGTCATTTCGACGTGCTGGTGATCGGTGCGGGATCCGCCGGCTCGGTTGTTGCCAGCCGGCTCAGTGAAGACCGGTCGTGCCAGGTCGGCCTCATCGAGGCGGGTGCGATGCCGGCCGATCCCGACATCGCCGATCCGCTGAAATGGACGATGCTTCAGGGCCGCGCCTACGACTGGAGCTACCGGACCGTGCCCCAGCCGTTCACCGCCAACCGCGTCCATGAATGGCCGCGCGGCAGGATCGTCGGCGGCTCGAGCTGCCTGCATGCAATGGCCTATGTCCGCGGCCATGCCGATGATTTCGAACCCTGGGCGCAAGCCGGCGGCGAGCGCTGGTCCTATCGGGGGTTGTTGCCGGGCTTCATCCGCAGCGAAGCCTTCACTGCCTTCGACGGGCCGACACGCGGCCAGAGTGGCCCGCTGGACGTCTATCTGCCGGACGCCGAGGTCAGTCCGGTCGTGCGGGCCTACATCGCCGCCGGGCGCGCCATGGGTGCTCCCGCCCTGAGCGACCACAACAGCGGCGAACTGGTCGGCACCAGTCCCAATTCACTCAACATACGTGACGGCAAGCGCCTGAGCGTCGCCGACGCCTATCTGCCGTCGCAGGTCATGGCGCGGCCGAACCTGACCTTGCTTGCCGGCCACGAGGTCGAGCACCTGGTGCTGGACGGCCACAAGATCACGGGCGTGAGCGTGGTGTGCGGGGGTGAGACCGGAACGCTGTCCGCCGACCGGATCGTTCTTTGCGCCGGCGCCGTGTCCTCGCCGCTCATCCTCATGCGGTCGGGTATTGGTTGCCCGGATACGCTGAAGCAGGCTGACATACGTTGCCTTGCCGATCGCGGCGATGTCGGCCGCAACCTGCAGGATCATCTGCTTGCTCTCGGAAATGTCTACAGCACGAAGAAGCCGGTGCCGCCTTCCCGCCTGCAGCACTCCGAATCGCTGATGTACCTGCACAGCGATGACCCGACCCGCTCCACGGGAAGTCCCGATATCGTGCTGGCCTGCGTCGTCGCGCCGTCGGCGGCCGAGGGCCTGAAGACCCCGCTTTATGGCTCGGCCTTCACCATCCTGTGCGGCGTCACCCATCCGACAAGCCGCGGGCGCATCACACCGAGCGGCCCGAGCCGCAACGATGCGCCGGTCATCGACCCGCATTACCTCGAAACCGAACACGATCGCGCGACATTCAGGATGGCGTTGAAGCGGGCGCGCATGGTCGGCCATCATGCGGCTCTGGGCGAATGGCGCGATATGGAGATCCTGCCAGGCGCACCGGTTCAGTCCGATGCCGAACTCGATGCTTTCATCGCCAGGGCTGCTTCCACCCATCACCATCCGGCCGGCACCTGCCGGATGGGTCGTGACACTGAGGCCGTCGTCGATCCTGACTTGCGGCTGAACGGCTTCGACAATGCCTTTGTCGTAGACGCCTCGGTGATGCCGGCGATCCCGAGCGGACCGATCAACGCCGCGATCGTCGCCATCGCCGAAACCTGGGCGGCGTCTTCACGGGCTACCCCGTCGTCAGCGTAACCGCGGCCGCGTCCGACAGTTCCCCTGGGTTCCGAATGGCTCTGGCTCCCAGCGACGGTCAGCTATGGAGATGCGTCAGTTCAAACGCGGCTCCGTCCTGGACGCCGGCCATGCGCTGCTCGGCGGACCGGAACATGTCCGCGAACTCCACCTGGTTTTCGAACACCACGCCGCCGACCTTGACGGTCAGGGCATCCTCCGTCCCTTTTGGCGCGAAATAGACTTGCGCGATGCGCGCCCGGATACGCTCGCCGATTTCCCTGGCTTCTGCTTCGGTCGCGCCGGCGAGGAAAACCCCGAACATCGACGTCCCCATGCGTCCAACCAGATCCTGCGCACGAACCGACGATTGTATGGTCGAGGCTATGAGCCGCAAGGCTTGATCGCCCCATTCAAGACCAAAGCGCAGGTTGATGGACCGCAGATGTTCCGAATGGATGACCAGGAAGGCGCCCGATTTCGGCCCCGGCACCGACGGCCGTGCGGTTCTTTTTTCGACCATCGACGTGAAGACCGCTCCGTTCAGGCAGCCGGTCATGGTGTCGAAGGTTGCCGACTTGTCGAGCTCCCGGCGATAGCGACGAAGCTCGATCTGTTTCAATCCAACGAACAGAAAAAGCGGAACGCCAAGGACAACGGGCAACAGGATTGCCGTGATCATGCTGCGCCCAAATGGCGTCAGCGCCTCGGAGAACAGGAGCAGGTAATTGAGGCCGACGGAAACGCCCAGGATTGCAGCGGTTCCCAGAAAGGTCAGCAAAGCGACGCTTTTCCATGCCTGGTCGGTGGTGCTCGCCATAGTCTTTATCACTGGCCGATCTCCTGTGGTTGGGCTGGTATAAGGCCGGTGTGTTGCAATTTCAGTTTCAAGGAAGCTTGCAATTTAATCGATTGCGCGATGACCCCATCAAGGCTGCGCCCGTGGCGGTTAACAAACAAAACATCAGGGAATGAATGGCAGGCTATTGCGCCGGGCCGAATATGCCCATCTCAGCCTTTCGGGCTGTCGCCTCCGCCTTGCCGTAGATGCCGCTCGGCAGCGCCGTGGCCCAGCCGTTGGAGACAAGCCAGGCGCCGACATCCTGCTTGCCCAGCCTGCATGGTGCGGCGACGGCAAAACGCTCGACGTCCGGCGGTACGAAACAGTGCAGCGCGCGTCCCCTCAGCCAGGAATTGAAAACGGCGCGGGCGCGCACGCCGCAAGGCCAGATGACGTCATGAAACGAGCAGGAGCTGTCGAGATCGATGCCTCGCACTCCGCTGATGACCACCTTGCGGCCCATGGCTTCGAACATCGCCGACGATGTGGCAATCGGGCGGTAGAGCAAGACCTCCCGCCAATCCCCGGGCATTGGCGTTTTCGGGGGCACGGCGAGACCGAGCTCGCTGAGTGGCGGACGGGGCTCGGCCCGTTCGATCTCAGCGGGATCAAGCCGTGGCGGAGCGATCAGGTCTTGAGCAACCTTGCGCGCCGGCTCCAGGCGTTGTGCGCCGGCAACCGGGGCAACCGGCCGGATAGGCTGCGTGTCGTCAACATCCGGCGACGGGGCACGGACAGGCCGATCGACCGAAAGCAACGCCCCGCCTTGAATGATCAGCAGTATCCCGGCCAGAAGCAGGATGCTTCCGAGTGCGATCGCCAAGCGGCTGCGGCCCCGCCTGCCCATCAGCTTGAACAGGATCTCGGGGATTTGCGCCGGTCAGAAACCCGACGTCGATTTGGCAACCAGCTTGAGCGCACCTTTTTCAATCCGATAGAACGGCATCGAGCGTTGGCTGGATCCGTCGGCCCGAAACCGGAACAGGCCGGTCGAGCCACGAAAGCCGTTTGGATTTTCGAGAACTTTCTTGCTGAAGCCATCAGGCCCGACCGCGCTGGCAATCCCTGCCGTCAGGGCAACCATATCATAGGCATAGGCCACATTGACGTCAGCCGGATAGTTGTATGTCGTCCTGAAGCGGTCGGCGATCGGCCCGGTTTCACTTGGATCGAGCGTGGCGATAAACGCCCCCTCGAAGAGCGGATCCATGGGGTGCTCCAGCCAACGGTTCGTCCCGACGACGGAGATGGTCTTTCCCGGAATGCCCTTCGATTTGAGGGCGGCAAGGATGGGCGCCGGACTGCCATTGCCACTGGCGACTATGACGGCGTCGGGGGCGTCCACGAGTGAGCCCATTTCGTCGACCGCCTTCGCGCCACCGGCGCCGGCAGAATATCGGAGAGTGACCGCGAGCGCCGCGCCGTAGATGCTGAGGCTGTTTGCGACCCGCTTCTCCGTGGCGCCGGCGTTTGGATTGTCCGCGACAAGCAGTACGAACTTCTTGCTGCCTTTCGCGGCCAATCCCGCGGCGCCGGCTGCGGCGCTGTCGGCTTCGCCAAGGAGCACGGCATAGACCCCGGCGCCGCCGGCGAAATTGTCGGCAAGCGCCAGAACCGGTGGCCGCTTCGATCCCGAAAGCGTGGCGATATGCTGGGCTGCCGGCAGTTCGGTCGGGCCAATGACGACTTTCGATCCCGTCGTAATGGCCGTTACCGCCAGTTTGCTGGCCTGCGCGCTGTCGCCCTTGGTGTCCTCTATCGTCAGCGTCAGCAATCCGTTGCCGATATCCGTCATCGCCAGCTTGGTCGCATCGAGCATCTTCCTGCCGTTTTCCCCGGCCGTTCCGGGGGCGGACAGCGGCAGCAGCATCGTGACTTTGGTCGAACCGGTACCCAGCGACTGGGTCGCCTGGACGGGGCCGGCACCCGCGGCGCCATTCTGCCCGGCAGGCGCGGCAATCGCCGCCGGATCGAGCACTTCGGACACGCCGCCCTTCGACTGGCAGCCCGATAAGATCGCGGCGAGCGCCAAGGCGATTGCCCATGTCCGCGGACAGTGGACCTGTCGGCCAGCTTCCATGAATGCTCCCACCCCTATGTGCCGCCGGATATTGTTCCCGGTCTGGTCTTCAACGCATGTTACGGCGGACTTGCAGTGCCGTCTGTAGTTCTTTTAGCCGCCGAAAAGCCTGCCTCTGAGCGTCCTGATCTGCCTTGCTTGCCCGGCACTTCGATACTCGGCGCATTTCATGTATCGCGGCCCGGGCACGAACACGCGGCGCACGCAAACGCCCTTTGCCTGGGCAGGGGCTCCGCCCTCTCCGCCCGGCGAAAATGCGGAAAAGCCGAACGTCGCCACCGGCAAAGGCCCGGTCACTTCAAAGCCTTCCCTTGCCAGGATTGCCCGAGCACGCTGGCAGTAGCGGACCGAAAGGGCCGAGAACCGGCTTTCATTGTGCCCGGCGCGATATTTCATGACGGTGGTGCACAGATCGCCCGCGGCCAGCCTGTTGGCCTGTGCAAGATATTTGACCCCCAGCGCGATGTTGGCCGCCGGCGCGCTCAGATCGTCCAGGGAACCTCGAAAGCCGAGCATCCTGGCGGTCGCCGGCATCACCTGCATCAGGCCGACTTCGCCGTCGCCGCCTTGCACGTCGGGATCGAAGCCGCTTTCGATCTCCATCACTGCATGCGCCAGCATCGGCTCCAGGCCATGGATCGATGCCTGGCAACTGGCGAATGCCTTGAAAGCCTGCCGGGTCCACTCGGCGGCCGGATCACAGCGCACTGGCTGATTCAGGCCGGACGAAAACTGTTGTTTCACGGACGGTCGTTCCAGCCAGTTGGCACTGGCCGGCGTGACCGTTTGGACAAAGCCAAGCAACGCGATCGCGCCCGCGACCGCCTTCAGGAAGGGTCCGTCGGCTGTCATGATGGCCAACAGGCGTGGGTTCGCCTATCCGGTCAGTGCATGTACTCGACCATGCGATCGTGAAAACACTCGCATTTGTTGAGGTAGTCTTCGTCCTTGTAGTTCGTCTTCAGGTAGCCATAGGCCTTGCCGCAAGCGACCTTGGCCTCCGACGCCCAGACGAAGACGGGCCGCGACGAGTTGATCCACTCCGAGCTGTTGGCGACGGCAACCGACTCGTCCATCAACTTCACAACCTCCTGCTTCAGATCGACGATGTTGTCGTTCAGCACCAGGTTGGAGGTGCCGACGACACGGCAATAATCGCCAGTCGGGCCGTCGATGATGTCGGCGGCATACCCCGTCGACCCGACTGCCAGCAACAGCGTCGCAGCGGAAACAAGCAGTCTTGCAGAACGTTTCATATTGAGCTCCCCTAGATATTAGCGACGTATAACATAGTCACGTGGTTGTGCGCTATGCCGTTAAACCACGTTTGCCGTCGTCGTATGCTGGGTTATGCCATCGTCGTAGAGCAGCGTGATCGTGTTGGCAGCGGGCAGGTTCGTCAGCGTTGCCACGTCGACAAAGTTGGCGCCGCCGGTTGTCCCATTCGCATCCACACTGAGCGTGCCCGTCCCTGCATCATAGTTTACGAAGTCGCCGACATTGGCAGGCGCCGTGTCGAACAGGGCGGTCAGGTCGATCTTGTCGCCCTCCCCACCATTGAAGTCAGTGATGAGA